>JAYZJE010000278.1:0-4122 GCA_036164895.1 Pseudomonadota bacterium | reverse complement strand
TGAGCAGTATTGGCGAGTCCTATTACCGCATAAACGGGCCATGGACAAATCCAGCTGTCGAGAAAGTAGAGCGCACAGACATAGATCTCGCTGCCTTTCAGGACTGTGAAAAATTGTTGCCGAAGATCGCGTCTGATCCCAGAAAGTTTACGGTCGAGTTACCGCAAGGCTTGGACGCCGATGTGCCGCTCGAGTGACAGGCCTGTGGTGGCTATTCCGGAGATTAGGTGAGTACGCTGGCAGCCATACAAATGAATTCTGGCGGCGATTTGGCTACTAATCTTGACCGAGCCAGCAATCTGTTGCAGCGCGCTGCGTCGACAGGCGCAGGCCTGGTTGTTTTGCCTGAGAATTTTGCCTGCATGCCCGAGCACATGGCGAGCCGCAGGTCGGCGGCAGAAACCGATGGATGCGGACCAGTTCAAGAATTTATTTCATCGGAGGCAAAGAGACTGCGGTTATGGATTGTCGGCGGAACGATTCCGGTTCGTGGCGCGGATCCGGATAGACCCTTTTCCTCAAGTTATGTGTTTGATCATGATGGCAACTGCGTTGGCCGATACGACAAAGCCCATCTGTTTGATGTCGAAATACCGGACAGTGACGAGACGTACCAGGAATCGGCATTCACCCAGCCGGGAACCGCAGCGCTGGTGGTCGAATCTCCATGGGGTCGGCTGGGAATCGCCGTATGCTATGATCTTCGCTTCCCGGAACTGTTTCGGCAAATGTCGTTTACCGGCTTGGATGTTGTTGCAGTACCGTCCGCATTTACCGTGCTGACCGGTCAGGCCCATTGGAAAACGCTGCTGCGCGCCCGCGCTGTGGAAAACCTTTGTTACGTGGTCGCTGCGGGCCAGACGGGCCGTCATCCTGGCGGGCGTGAGACTTACGGGCATTCGATGATTATCGGGCCCTGGGGCCAAGTTCTTAACGATGCCGGAAATAGCGCCGGTGTAATCACCGCCGACTTCGACCGTGCTGGCCTTTATGAACTGCGGCACCGTTTTCCGGCGTTGGCACACCGGCATGATTTTGAGCGTTGACCAGATAGTGCAAACCGAAAATCCCATTGATTTGGCTAAGTCTCGCTTGCTGGCGCCGACCGGTCTCGAGGAGCAGCATCTTGATCAGGCGCTGAACACGCTGCTGCACGGTGGTGTTGACACGGCAGATCTTTATTTTCAGGTTGTTCGTCACGAATCCTGGTCATTGGAAGACGGTATTGTTAAAGAGGGTAGCCACAGCATCGACCAGGGCGTGGGTGTGCGCGCCATGTCTGGCGAAAAAACCGGTTTTGCCTATTCCGATGAAATTGTGTTACCGGCACTAATGCATGCGTCGAAAGCGGCCAGCGCTATCGCCCGGTTGGGGCAGCAGGGCCAAGTTCAGGCTTGGCGGGCGCAACCTGGACACCGCCTGTATCCAGCCATAGATCCGCTGGCCTCCATCACGGATGCGGAGAAGGTTCAGCTGTTAAAGCAGGTTGATCAATCGACCCGCGCCACGGACCCCAGGGTTGTGCAGGTTGTAGCCAGCTTGACTGGCGTTCACGAAGTTATGTTGGTCTATAGCAGCGACGGCGCACTTGCGGCGGATGTCCGGCCGCTGGTGCGCATGAATGTTTCCGTGATTGTAGAGGCAAAAGGACGACGTGAGCAGGGATACAGTGGTGGTGGCGGACGCTGCGGATTTGGTTACTTCTTGGAAGGAGACCGCCCGGCAGGGTATGGGCGCGAAGCTGTGCGGCAGGCGCTGATTAACCTGGACGCGCAGCCGGCGCCGGCTGGCGAGATGGTCGTTGTGCTTGGTCCGGGCTGGCCAGGAGTGTTGTTGCACGAAGCGATCGGGCACGGGCTCGAAGCCGACTTCAATCGCAAGGGGACCTCGGCATTTGCGAATCGCCTCGGTGAGAAAGTTGCGACTGAACATTGCACGGTGGTTGATGATGGCACCATGGATGGCCGCCGCGGTTCCCTGAACGTTGATGATGAAGGTACGCTAACACAGGTGACCACGCTGATAGAGAATGGGCGATTGTGCGGCTACATGCAGGACAAGATGAATGCGCGTTTGTTGGGGATGGAACCGACTGGAAATGGGCGTCGTCAATCGTTTGCTCATGCACCCATGCCGCGAATGACAAATACCTATATGTTGCCGGGTCCCCATGATCCGGATGAGATTATCGCATCAGTTGATAAAGGGATTTACGCAAAGAATTTTGCCGGCGGACAGGTCGATATCACGTCAGGTAAATTTGTTTTTTCAACCAGCGAGACCTACCTGATCGAAGGCGGTAAGGTCGGCGCGGCAATCAAGGACGCAACCCTTATCGGGGATGGACCATCAGTACTGCAGACGGTTTCCATGGTCGGTAACGACTTAGAACTCGATAGCGGCATCGGTGTTTGCGGTAAAGATGGCCAGTCGGTTCCGGTTGGGGTGGGGCAGCCTACGCTGCGCGTTGACGCCCTGACGGTAGGTGGCGTAGTGAGTACGTAAAGTCACCACTTGGTTGTAATCCGCTGATGAAGCCGTCGGTAAAACTTCCGGCCGCCTCTAAACACAACATGTCGCGAAGACAATCAACGCAAACGAATGTGAATGTGACTTTCCAAACCGCTATACGAAGCCGTACCGTATGCCTATCCGGTTGCAGGTCCGTTGCTGCTAACTTTTTCCGGGTGGCGGTAAATCCAGAACAGCCTGGGTTTGACGGTCGCGGTATTCATCGACCGCGGCCCGTATCTTCTCGTCCTGCAATCCTAGAATTGTTCCCGCCAACAGCGCTGCATTGATTGCCCCCGGTTTACCGATGGCCAGCGTGCCGACTGGAATGCCGGCGGGCATCTGCACCATCGAAAGCAAAGCGTCCATGCCGCCGAGAGTCTTCGATACCATCGGGACGCCGAGGACGGGCAGAGGTGTCTTTGCAGCCGTGATACCGGGCAGACCAGCTGCGAGGCCAGCACCGGCGATGATGACCTGCAATCCACGCTCGCGGGCGCTGATGCAATAGTCGAACAGCAGATCAGGCGTGCGGTGCGCCGAGATCACCCGCGTTTCGTGTTCAATTCCGAGAGTTTCCAGCGTTTCAGACGCATACGACATCACGTCCCAGTCGGACTTGGAACCCATAATAATGCCGACCACCGCTGTCATCGCTGTATTCTACATTGGCAGCTTTGGGCATTGAAAGTTCGTATAGAATGACCGGCCTGTTTCGGCGAGCACACAACGGCGGGGTCGATGCCAAGTAATGATCTCCAACGACTGCAAACGAGCGTTGAGCTCGTTCTGGCACATGCGCGCAAACTGGGTGCGAGCCAGGCGGAAGCCGGGGCGGGCAAGGCCTCCGGCCTGTCGGTAACAGCCCGGATGCGCGATGTCGAAACCCTTGAGTATCACCGGGACCAAAGCCTCGGGGTAACCGTCTACTTCGGCTATCGCAAAGGCAGCGCCAGTACTTCGGACATGAGTGACGGTGCCATTGAAGAAACCGTCAGCAAGGCCTGTTCGCTGGCGCAATTTGCCGCCGAGGACCCGTACTCGGGGCTGGCAGATCCCGAATTTCTTGCGACGGACATTCTAGACCTATCCCTGTGTCACCCTTGGGGGTTGGAGGCGCCAAAAGCCATCGAACTGGCACTCGCATGCGAAGCGGCGGCACTGAATCAGGACAAACGGCTCTCCAATTCAGAAGGTGCAACAGTCAGCACGCAAACAGGAGCCCACTTCTACGGAAACAGCCATGGGTTTATGGCCGGTTACCTCGACAGCGAACACAGCATATCCTGCGCCGTTCTCGCAATTGACGGTTCGGATATGCAGCGTGACTTTGAATACACAGTGGCACGAGACCCAGGTGAGCTTGCCAGTGGCGAAAGCGTGGGCAAGGAGGCTGGCCGACGAGCGTTGCAGCGGCTGGGCTCAGTCAAGCTGGATACTTGCAGTACACCGGTGATTTTCCCGGCCCGGCTGGCACGCGGCCTGCTCGGAACTCTAATTGGTGCGATCAGAGGCAGCAGTTTGTACCGGCGTGCAACCTTTCTGCTGGATGCTTTGGACGAAAAAGTATTTGCATCTCATGTGATTATCGAAGAACTGCCGCACATCCCC
>JAYZJE010000277.1:0-2942 GCA_036164895.1 Pseudomonadota bacterium | reverse complement strand
TTGATCGAGAAGGAGCGGGTGGATGTTCGGCGACAGGTTGCCGAGGTTGTCGAGCGCGAAGTCGCCGCCGCGGTTGTAAAACGTAAGCACCTGGGCCAGCGTCAGTTGCCCGCCGTTGTGGAAATACGGCGCCGTTAGTGTCACGTTGCGCAGTGTCGGAGTTTTGAAAGCACCATCCACCCCGGTTTGCATGTCCAGAATAGCCTGATAATTGGCGATGTTCCCGGTATCCTCCGAGTAAGCTGGTAGGGCGTCATCGCCGCGGCCCGGCTTGAAAGGGGAGAAAATTGCCCCGAGCTCGAACTCATTCTCCTCTTTCCAAAAGTAGCCGGCCGCTTCACACGCCTGTTGTTCAGCGGTATCGAACGGTGCCGGCGCCGGAGGGCAGGGCGGGCCACAAAAGTTACTCGTCAAGCAACGGTCATTGCCGAAATCGGTGTTGACCACATTGCGGTGCGTCGGGAACCATATATGGCCGGTCATGCCACCTGGGAAGAACACGGAGTCGCCAATCCAGTTGAACGGTTCTGCCACCCGGCTGAAGTTCACGCTTTTGAGTGCGTCGACATCCTTTCCCGGAGTTCCGATCAACTGATTGATCCACTGCTTCGTGAACGACAGTGGGTTACCAAAATCATCCACGCCACCAATACCCGGGTCTTCACCCGTTGGCCGAACGCCGATGTTATAAAAGGCCGTGTCGTAGAGCGTTGGGCCACTCAACTTGAAATCCCCGGTGATCGGACCGCTGGCTAGCGTGTTCCCGTAGACAGGTTGAATCGGGTAACAGATCAGGCACGGTGCGCGCGCCCACGGAGTGATTATCTCCAGTATCTCCGCGGTGTCGTTATTCGGACCGCCATCGATGATCCGAATCTCGAGCAGGTCGACCGTCGAACCCGCAGCGAGGCAACCTGAGACCACCACCACCGCATCCTTGGTGCTGTAGTCGGCAAATTCCGATGGCCCCGGCGGTTCCGGTGGAATGCCCGAGCCAGGCGCCGGCAGCGGTTGCGTGCGATCCTGATTCATCAAGAACGAATTGACCGTGCACGCTGCGCCATTCAGCATTAGGTCACCGCCAACCGTCGCCGGATAGCGGTTCGGGTGCTGGCGCGAACCGGCGGTTCCGGCCAGCGTGATGCCGCCGACGGTGCCTGTGCCGGACACCCGGAAGCGGAACAGGTTCTCGGTAAAATTGAAGCCGTCGCCCATGCGCATGCGTTCGACAACCAGTTCCTGCTCCGGGAACTCGCCGGATTCCTCTTCTTCGGTGAACGGGAAGGTGGCGGTCGAGAATACCGGTCCCTGGTGGCAGGTGGAACAGTTACCGCGTTCGCCGATCGTGTTGGTGAAAAACAGGTTCATGCCACGCATCTGCGCTTCGGTCAGGATGCCTTTCGTGTTATCCACGGTCGGAGAACGATCGCCCGCGGCCTCGGCCCATTGATCGTAGGGTGCGTCGTCAGAAATCAGCGTCCGTTCGTAGGCCTGCACGGCCAGCCCCCAGAACAACCCGAAGTTGATCTCGGTCAGCGTGTATTGGTTGGTATTCGCCGGCGCACCGCTACCGACCTCAGTCTGGGCGGCATTAAACAGCTTGTTTGAATCCCAGAAGCGATCGGCAAATGCGTTTTGGATCATCGTTTGGTAATTCGTGCCCAGCCCGGTACCGGACGGATCGCGCACCGCACCAAGCACGCTGTCGCTCGGGTGCACTTTCTGCAATGCCAGCGGTTTAAGGCTCAGCAGCTTCTTACCGATTTTCGGGAAGGTGCGTCCCGTGCAGGAGATTTCGCGGCTGCTGACCGGCGGGGCCATAGCCTGGGAGGCAAGCGACGAATTTTCGAACGCCAGCTGTATTGACACGGCGGCGGCGCCTTGCATCTCCACCACACGCGCGGTGGTGTTGCGCTGGCCGAACGGGTCGACGCCGTTGAAAATGTTGTTTGCGCGGCCGTCCCAGAAGTTGCGATGGTTGAACGCCGCGTTGATCACGGTCGGCGTATTGCGCGGCTCGACGCGCCGCGTGTTGATACCGTTAACCCGGAAGCCTTCATTATCCGGGGTCACGGTGCAGTTGTCTTTGGCCTCGCCGAGGATGATGTCATTAAAGGTGGCGTAAAATGTGCCTGCCGAGGACACCACGTCATCGGTGTCAAAAAAGGCAAGAGTTGTGCGGTCGTCCGGGTCCACCAATCTGTGGAACGGGAAATCCTCGGTGGTGAGCTGATGGTTGGGTCCCTGACCGCCGGAAGCCATGCGTTCGAACACGCCGTTGCCACCCATTAATCCCGGGCTCAGCTGATTCCGCTCGCGTGCATCGGCGCCCGCGTTGTAATGGCAGGTCGCGCAGGCCACACCATCACTGCCCATCTGCATATCCCAGAACAACGATTTACCGAGTTGGATGGCCGCTGCTTCGCTGCGGATAAAGCCGTTGGCTCCGTCGGACGTGGCTTCATCGACGAGCGATCGCCCTGATATCGTCTCGACGACGACCGGCAACGCTAGATCTTTCATTGACGGTGGGGGCGGGCTGGGGTCTTCCAGAAATTGTGCGGCAACGGGCGTTGCAGCGAATACCAACAGAGAAGCGGTAAATGAAAAGGACAGCTTCATGATGGATCTCCCACTCCGGCCAATCTGTGCAGCGCACGCTAGTGATGCTCGCTGATGCATAACGCTGGGCTCCAGCCTACATCAATCTCACAGCCAACCGTCCCCAGTATGCGTTAAGGGCACCAGTTGCCGGTGCGCTGCAGGCAGTCAAACTGGGTGTACAGATTTTCTTCTTTTGGAGCTGCTGGTGGCGTATGGCCAAACAGGTAACCAACGTCGGCCCGAATGAATCCGCGGGGACCGTCAGCAAGTATGGTCATGGGTATCACAGGAGGCTGGAATTCCAGGTGGGTCGGAAACGCCTGAATGATGTCCTGGCC
>JAYZJE010000276.1:0-4593 GCA_036164895.1 Pseudomonadota bacterium | reverse complement strand
GAGTTGCAGTTGCTTGACTTGGCAGCAGCAGCGCTAAATGAACTGAAAGCCCGCGATGTGCGCGTGCTCGATGTGCGCAGCCTAACGTCGATAACTGACCACATGGTTGTTGCCACCGGGACATCCGACCGCCACGTTCGATCAATTGCAGAGAAGCTCATTGAGGGGACAAAAAAAGCCGGGAAACCTCCGCTTGGCGTAGAGGGCCAAGAAGGTGGGGAATGGGTGCTGGTCGATTTACACGACGTGGTCGTGCATATCATGCAACGACGCGCGCGCGAATTTTATAAGCTCGAGGACCTCTGGGCGGTTGAACCATCTGCAACAATCAGGGGAGTAGATTAAGCTTGCGGAGAGCCCGGAGATTCAAACCAGAATTCAGCTGTGGTTATGCGCATCACTAGCCTTGCTATTGGCACTCGCCTTCCTGGGTGGACCTACGACGGGTTTCGGGTCTACCAGCAGCGCATGCCGCGAGACATCACTCTTGATCTAGAGGAGATACCTTTGGTTTCGCGCACGTCCAAAAGTCGTTCCGGACCGGCGGTTGAGAAAGAAGGCGGACGCCTGTTGCGCCGGCTGAAACAGCAAAACCTGATGGTGGCGCTGGATGAAGCAGGTGAGCCATGGACTTCGGCGGATCTCGCAGCAAGGGTTCAGGAATGGTTGCAGCGCCATCCGCGCATTGCACTGGTGATTGGTGGACCTGACGGCTTGTCGGCCGCATGTAAGCAGCGTGCGGATTTCAGCTGGTCATTGTCGCCTCTAACCTTGCCTCACGGACTGGTCAGGGTCCTCGTTGCCGAGCAGTTATACCGTGCTTGGACGATACTCCAAGGCCATCCCTATCATCGCTCATGATGCCGGACAAGGAATGTGTCATGTGCCAGTCGTATCCAACAGGTCGTGCTAGGCGCTATATCAAGCAGTCTCTAGATCGAGGGCTTTATTCGCCGGATCAGTTCGACGTCGTGCCAATGTAGTTGATCGAGGCTCTTTACAAAACCATGGGGCGATTATTCAGTAAGCTGCTGAAATGGATCATGCTTGTTGGGGCAGCGGTGGTCATCACACTGGCATTGCTGGTTGGTGTGGCGCGGCTGATGTTACCCCAGATTTCCCCGTACCGTGCCGAAATTCGCAACCGGGTGCAGGAAGCGACTGGGTTCGAACTGAATTTCCGCCACATTAGCGCCGGGTTGTCCTTCTCCGGCCCGGAGTTGCGTTTATCAGAGGTGACACTCAACTGGCCGCAGGACAACGTTACGGTTCTCCGCGCTGATCAGATTGATGTCAGCCTCAATCTGTGGGTGTTTATTACCCAAGGCCTATTAATGCCGGGCCGCATTGCTGTCAGCGGTTCGCGAGTGGAGTTGGAGCGCGGCCTGGATGGCAAGTTCTACTTGCAGGGGCGGCCATGGAAAAGGCTCGACAAGCTGCGCATGATAGATGTGTTGGTCAAGGATATTGAGTTCAGTTACCAAGACTTGCTGGGCGAAGCGGCTCTGGTAGGTGAATTCCACGGCAATATTGAAAGTGCAACGCTCCATTTGAAGTTACCAGTCGGTCAGCCACCAGAATTTGATGTTCGTGCAACGTTTACAGACCTCGGATATACGGGAACTGAGCCGGATCAGTTACTGCGTGGAGTCAGCGGCAGTGTCCTTGCTAATAGACATGAGGGCCAACTGCAGCTCGATTCTTTCGACGTCCAGTTTGGCTTGTTCAAAGTGTTTCGTGATCCGGTTGAACTTGAACGCATCAGTGGGTTATTGGTATGGCGGTCCGGCGTTGACAGCCACACGATTCTGGGTAATAGCGTGGAGTTCGCTGCGTCGGCTGCTTCTGCCAAAACAACTTTCGAGCTAACATTGCCGCGGGAAGCAGGTTCGCCGGTTATCGATTTGACCGCAACCGCCAGTATTTCTGACATCTCCGGCGTGCTGGGGTTTTTGCCCCGGCGTCTTTCCCCCAAACTGTTCGACTGGTTTCACCGCGTGGTCATTGCCGGCGAAGTTCCGCAAGCTGATTTCGTCTTGCGGGGTCCGTTGCGCGAGTTTCCCTACGATCAAGGAAAGGGTGTGTTCCGGGTGGTGATGTCGGTCCGTGACGGCATCTTTGATTACTCACCCAAATGGCCGCGATTGGTTGATGCTTCGGGTACCCTCATATTCGACGGTATATCGCTCGAAGGCCGGAACCTTGCGGGCAAACTGCTTGAGATGCGCTATCGGGAAGCGCAGGCGCAAATACCTGACATCCGGGAGGGTGTCGTCGAGATATCGGTTCAGGGTCAGACCGCTATGGGTGAAGCACTGAATTTTATTCGTGCTTCACCGATCGGACGCGCATTGGGCCCACGCATCGTTGATGTTACCGCCAGCGGCACGATGCACAGTGATGTGCGACTGGTCCTGCCGACCAAGAGGTTGCATGACTATGAAGTTCACGGAGAATTTGAGTTACAAAAGGCCACGTTGGGTCTAATTGGCATCGAGGACAAACTAACGAACCTCGAAGGCATGGTCCATTTGAGTAATCTGAAAATAACCGCTGAAAATCTCAGTGGCCGGTTGTTTGATGAGCCTGTTCGTGTCCAGGTCAACCCTATGAATGTTGATGCTGGTGCATACAGCCACGTCGTTTGGCTTAATGGCACGACGCCCACTCAGAAAGTGATCACTGCTTTGCGGCTGCCGATGTCAGATTATTTCAGTGGTGGCTTGACGTGGCGGGGTGCCGCATTTTTTCCGATTCGTCGGAAGGAAAATCCTGTTCCATTCCGGCTGATGATTCGGACGAATCTCGAACAGTTTGTCAGTGAATTGCCTATGCCGGTGAACAAGGCTGCGGGCGACCCCGAAATCGCGCGTATTCTGATTGAATTTCCGCAGCCCGGCAAAATCGAGATATTCGGCCGCTTGCAGCGCGATATCACCTGGGCCATCGGCCTGCTTCGCGAGGAAAAGGGTTGGAAGGTTGACCGGGGCGCGGTGCATGCGGGTAAGGCAGCATCCTTACTGCCCGTTGAGCCTGGGCTTAAGCTCACGGGCCATCTGTACCGTGTGCGACCGTCCGACTGGTTTAATCTGCGTGGTAACGATGAATACCGTCGCAGTCGGTGGAGAGACATCTACCGGCAAATGATTTTTCACATCGATGAGTTGCTGATGTTTGGGCAGCGATTCGAAAATGTCGAACTTCAAGCGCAGCCTGGAGCCGGAGGCTGGGAGATTGAGGTTGAAAGTGAATTAGCCAATGGTGAATTGACCGTGCCGTTCGAGTTTAGCCAGAGGATCCCGATAACGTTGGATATGGATCGACTGTTGTTGGTGGAGCCGGACCGCGGTGATTTTGGTACCACCGATCCGCGCACCCTCCCGCCAATTCAGGCCAAGATTGCTGAATTTGCGATCGGCGACGTGCAATTTGGCGCACTTGAAGCGTCTGTCGTTTCAGTCTCACAGGGGCTACAAACGGAAAAGCTGGAATTGACCGGCGACAGTTATACCGTAACCGGGGCCGGCGCGTGGCTCGTTATCGAAGACACGCAGCGCAGCCGGCTGCAACTGTCGCTGGCCAGCACGGATGTGCTCGATACATTGGTAGACATGGGTTACGAACCTTTGATGGACGGCGAGGCTGGCGAGGTTTATGCGGACCTTGCTTGGGAGGGTTCTCCTGGCGAGGGCTTTCTCTACCGTTCCACTGGCGAGGTTCGGGTAAGAATCAAAAATGGCCAGCTGTTTAAGGTCGAACCAGGGGGCGGCCGGTTTTTGGGGTTGATGAGCGTTGGGGCCCTACCGCGGCGCCTGCAACTGGATTTCAGTGACGTGTTTGACGAAGGCCTGGGTTTTAAGCGGGTCAAAGGCGATTTTCGATTGGACGGGGGCAACGCGTATACCTGCAATCTTGGCCTTGAAGGTCCGGTTGCAGATGTTGGCGTGGTTGGTCGTACCGGTATCCGCGACGAGGATTACGAGCAACTCGCGGTCGTGCGGCCACACATGTCGAATGCATTGCCGATTGGTGCATTTATCGTGAGTCCGGGTCTGGGCGCTGCGATGTTACTGATAAACAGGATTTTCAGGGAGCCAATGAGCAGTATTGGCGAGTCCTATTATCGTGTAAACGGGCCATGGGCAAATCCAGCTGTCGAGAAAGTCGAGCGCACAGACATAAATCTGGCTGCCTTTCAGGACTGTGAAAAATTGTTGCCGGAGATCGCGTCTATTCCCAGCAAGGTGACGGTCAAGTTACCGCAAGGCTCGGGTGCCGATGTGCCGCTAGAGTGACAGGCCTGTGATGGCTATTCCGGAGATTAGGTGAGTACGCTGGCAGCCATACAAATGAATTCTGGCGGCGATTTGGCTACTAATCTTCGCCGAGCCAGTAATCTGTTGCAGCGTGCTGCGTCGACAGGCGCAGGCCTGGTTGTTTTGCCTGAGAATTTCGCCTGCATGCCCGAGCACATGGCAAGCCGCAGGTCGGCGGCAGAAACCGATGGATGCGGACCAGTTCAAGAATTTATTTCATCGGAGGCAAAGAGACTGCGGTTATGGATTGTCGGCGGAACGATTCCGGTTCGTGGCG
>JAYZJE010000275.1:0-7999 GCA_036164895.1 Pseudomonadota bacterium | reverse complement strand
GCTAGGTCTCCTCCAACCCAGGAACCGAATCGCACGAGCGTTGGTAGGCGCAGCCGATCGGCTGCGCTTCCATAGGCGTCTCTCAGACCATCATGGAGCACTTCGTAGAATGACGGGATAATTCGGTAGATTACATCGGTCAGAAAGAACAGCATGTGTTCGAGTTCGTCAAATACGCTTGGTGCCTCCGCCGGGTTTTCCTCGGTTTGCCAGATTGCCGTTACGTCCGCTCGAATGTTTTGAAAACAGGCGCTACTTTCTTGTGGCGTAAGTGCGGGATTTTGCATTTCGATCAAACGCTGCACGATATTCTGCTGTTTTCTCAATATCGTTCGGCGGGTCGTTGTTGTGGGGTGCGCAGTAAATACAGATTCAATCTCGAGTTTTTCCAGCAGATTCCCTACCTCCTGCAACGACAAACCAGCGTCCCGAAGCTTAAAAGCGGTTTAATCAAATGCCAACGGTTGTCGTACCGCTGTATCCTTGAGGTAGGCTCGGCGCCGTCGAATGCGATGCGCTTGTTCAGCGCTGTTGACGACTTGGAAATATGCCGAGAACGCTTTAATGAAGTCCTGGGCTTCGGGTGCTGACAGTTGCCGGGCCAGCTCATCCAGGTTTTCAGCTGCCTCCGAATCGCCTTCTCGGGCTTCGATTGAGAGTTGGCGGGCAGTTTCTACGGCGTCGTAGAGGTCTTTTCCGCCCTGCTCGATCAACAATTCCCCGATCATAATGCCGAGCGCATGCACATCCTGTCGCAGCGCTTTGTCCTTTTCGGTGAAGCGAATGTCCCGACCTCGTCCGGCGGCGGATGTTGCGGGGTTTTGTGCGGGCGGTGCTTGGTGCTTGTGAACTGACATGCGGTCGTTGCTGAATTTGGCGGACGGTGTCTGCCTCGCCGGATACCGTTCACGATTGGTATCCGCGCCGCGCATCTTACGGCCACTGTTGTCACTATGGAAGGACCCACCACCAATCAATGCAAAAAGGCCGCTTTCGCCGGGCGATCTGGACGCCGCGTTTTGACAAATGGACTGGTGGTTTCAACCGTCAGCCGCATTATTGGCCGCGCCAGATACACACATCAGTTTGATCAAGGACCCAAACTGGATAGCGCAACCTCGATGGGTCAATTGCCGCGGCCTACAAACCTCGGCGAAACAGCACTGGGATCCTAGCGGCCGGCGCTGAATTCTTATCATGCCTTCGTGGCAAAAGGCCTGTACGGTGGCGCCTGCGGCGATCGTCGCTTTGGGGGATAATATATATCCGCGCTATAGACCTTAAGTAACAAATTGGCTTCAACGGCCTGGATACAGTTTTCCTTTGTAGTTAGAGTTCATCTTGCCCCCACCTCCCAACATACATGCAGTTGCGGTCATTTTGTTGACCGGCGTCGCCCTGTTCCTATTTACCAGGGATCGTATTCCGCTGGAGGGCACAGGCCTTGCGGTCCTGACTTTGCTCGTGCTTGGCTTTTTCTTGTTTCCTTATGGCAGCGTGCAGCCGGCAGACTTTTTCCGCTCTTTCGGTCACGAGGCGCTAATTTCGATCAGCGCATTGCTGATAGTCAGCAAGGGCCTTGAAACTACGGGTGCACTTCAGCCACTGGCATCGATAATGGTGAGTGGCTGGCAGGACAAACCGGGCCTGGCGCTACTGGCGACGTTGGTGATCGGTGCAATAGCCAGCGCGTTCCTTAACAACACTCCTATCGTTGTTATGTTGCTGCCGATTCTGGTGGCGATTTTCCTCAGAAGTGGTTCCGCGCCTTCCGGCATGCTGCTACCGATAGGTATGGCGACGACAATTGGGGGGATGGCGACGACCATTGGTACTTCGACCAATCTGCTGGTCGTGGGCATCGTCGCCGATCGCGGGTTGCCGGTTCTGGAAATGTTTGATTTCACCTGGCCAGTGGTGATTGTGAGTATTCCGGGAATTTTGTTTCTGTGGCTCGTTGCACCGCGTCTGCTACCGGAGCGCAAACCTCCGATGTCCGATATTTCGCCGCGGGTTTTCAAGGCGCTGCTGTACGTGAATGAAGACAGCTTTGCTTTTGGGCAATCCCTATCGGCGGCGTTGGCAAAGACAGAGAATCGTATGCGAGTCGATCAGGTTCAGCGTGGTGAGAATTTCACCGTTGCGCCTCTGCCTCATTTAAAATTGCTGTCGGGAGATCGGTTATATGTAGAGGACACTGCCGAGCGGCTGAAAGAGTTCGAGCAATTGCTCGGGGCAACTCTATTCAACGCCAGTGATATCGAGCACCCAATCAGCGAAGAATTTCCACTGGCGACCCAGGGCCAGCAACTTGCCGAGGTTGTCATTTCGCGAGGTTCGCCCCTGCACACTCGGATATTGAACGTGGCTCAGTTCACAAGGCGCTATGGGCTGGTGCCGTTGGCCATACACCGTGCTCAACCGTCGGCCGATATCGTGGGCGATCTAGATGCGACCCGGTTGGGGGCAGGCGATGTATTGCTCGTGCAGGGTTCCCGTGACGCTATCGCCGATCTTCGCGCCAGTGGATCGATGATGGTGCTCGATGGTACGACCGACCTGCCGCACACTGACCGCGCCAACCTGGCATTAGCAATTATGATAGGCGTGGTATTTTTTGCGGCCACGAATCTGCTGCCGATATCCATTAGTGCATTAGGCGGCGTGGGTTTAATGTTAGCCACCGGTGCGCTCAGGTGGAGGGATGTCGGCAATGCTCTGAATATTCCAGTCATCATGATTATAGTCGCCAGCCTTTCGCTAGGATCCGCATTGCTGGTAACCGGTGGCGCAGAATACATTGCGCAGGTTTTTGTCGCCCTAACCGATGGACTATCCACGCCGTTGGTACTGAGCGGTCTGATGCTGTTAATGACGGTGCTGACCAACGTCGTTTCCAATAATGCAGCGGCGGTGATTGGAACGCCGATTGCAATAAGCATCGCGCAGCAGCTTGGGGCACCGATCGAGCCATTCATCCTGGCGGTCATATTTGGTGCCAATATGAGTTTTGCTACGCCCATCGGTTATCACACCAATCTCCTGATCATGAGCGCCGGCGGGTACCACTTCACCGATTTCCTTCGCGTCGGTATACCGCTGACGGTGATCATGTGGCTGGCCTTTTCGATTATCCTGCCGATACTGTATGGCCTGTAAATACAACACCGGCCCTTGACCATGCCCCGATGGATACCGGTGATACTCAGTGGATGGTAATGGCGCGCAACAGTCTAAACTTGCGGTGGACCCTCTCTACGGAGCAGGTCGCTGGCTAGCCTGCAGTGCCCATAGAGCCAGCAACCCATCTCCGTATTGACGGGGATGGGTTTTTTTATTGCGCTGCGTAAACTCAGGAAAGTTGGTGCAACCACCATTTGACATAGCTGCGGATCTCGATACGCCGGTGTCGACCTACCGGAAACTTGGCCCGCTGAAACCGCGGTTTCTGCTGGAGAGCGTAGAGGGAGGCACCCGGCTTGCGCGTTATTCGTTTCTCGGATTCGGCGAGGCGCTCGAGCTACGTCTGGACAAGGCTGGCCTGCGTTACGATGGACAATCTTTTCCACGACCTGGTAATCAGTCAGATTTACTGGACGTGCTTCGCGATGCGGTATCCCGGACTCCAGAACTGCGACCGCATATCCCCAAGTTGCCGTTTGCCGGCGGTTTGGTTGGCAGTGCCGGGTATGACACCGTAAGGTATTTTGAGCATTTACCGAATCTGCCGCGGCTGATCGATGAGCCGCGTGCTCCAGAGGCAGCTTATCTGGCGCCGGATTCTCTGCTGGTTTTCGATCATCTCACGCGGCGCGTTGCGCTGCTGCATGCGGGTGGGGATTCCGAGCGCCAGAAATTACGAGCCGAAGTGAGGCGATTGCTTGCCGGGCCGATGCCAGAAGCCTCGAACACAGGCGGCATCGGCCCGGTGCAAGCAAGTTTATCCCGTGACGAGTTCATGGCCGCCGTAGAACGAAGCAAGGAATACATTGCCAAGGGAGACATTTACCAGCTCGTTCTGTCCGTTCGGTTCACTGGACAGCACACGCTCGAGCCGTTCGAGACCTATCGTGCACTACGATTGTTAAACCCGTCCCCCTATATGTTTTTCTGTGATTTGGGTGACATGCAGGTCGTTGGATCATCTCCCGAAGCACTGGTCCGGCTGCACGGTAACCAGGTATCGCTGAGACCGATGGCGGGCACACGGCCTCGCGGTAAAAATGCCGACGAGGATCTTGCCAACGAATATTCGCTACTCGCCGATGAAAAGGAGAACGATGAGCATGTCATGCTGGTCGATCTGGCACGCAACGACCTCGGACGGGTAGCTGCCGGAGGCAGCATCAGGGTCGATCCATACCGGGCAATTGAGCGATACAGCCATGTCATGCATATGGTCAGCGGGGTGCACGGAACCCTGCGGGACGACAAGGATGCATTCGATCTGTTTGCCGCCGTTTTCCCTGCAGGAACGCTGGTTGGAGCGCCAAAAGTACGGGCGATGGAATTGATCGATAAGTTGGAGCCGATACGGCGTGGTGTTTACGCTGGTACGGTCGGTTACTTCGGAAACAATGGCGATATGGATCAGGCTATTCTTATTCGCACGCTGGTTTTTCAGGGTGATTGCTTTAGTTACCAGGCTGGTGCTGGAATCGTCGCGGACAGTATTCCCGACTATGAATACCGAGAGGTGCTTGCGAAGAGTGCGATTCTTAGTCGCGCTCTGGCGATGGCGGAGGAAGGACTGTGATGTCTAGGGTCCTTTTAATTGATAATTACGATTCGTTTACCTACAACCTAGTGCAGGCTTTTCTGGTACTGGGCGCCCAAGTAGACGTTCATCGAAATGACCAGATTGATGTCACCGAGGCATTGGATACGGAGCCGAGCCATCTGGTTATCTCACCGGGTCCCGGGCGGCCGGAAAATGCCGGTGTGTCACTGGCAATGATCGAGGCGTTTGAAGGCAAGGTTCCGGTTCTCGGCGTTTGCCTGGGACACCAGTGCTTGGTCGACCACTTCGGAGGACATATCGTTTCCGCGCAGCGCCTTATGCACGGTAAGACATCAATGATTGATCACGACGGCGCGACGATCTTTGATGGGCTGCCCAACCCATTTGAAGTTGGCCGTTATCATTCACTGGCTGCGGATCGAAACACCGTCCCAGACACGCTGGCTGTTACGGCCCGCACACAGGGCGGCGAGATCATGGCGGTGCGACACCGTGACAAACCGATGGAGGGGGTACAGTTTCATCCGGAAAGTGTGCTGACGCCGGACGGTGAGGCCGTGCTTGACAACTTTTTGCAACTCCGTGCCGGTTAAATTAGATGGGCATGGATTCAAAGGACATACTGGAAAAGCTGTTGGATGGTCAGAATTTTGCTCCTGATCAAGCCTTGTCACTCATGCTTCAGTGACGGGGGCGCCCCATGAACACTAGTAACAGTGCGCCGACGCCTAATCCCCAACCAATCTCAATGGGTTCGGCCTTGAGGCCGATCAGAATTGACGCGGCAATCAGCAGTACAGAACCGGCCGCTAGCAGATAGCGGCGCTTCGCCCAGCGACGCAAATCCCGCCGCTCGGGCCGCTGGGACTCCGGTTGTGCTTTCTTCGGTATGCGATCCAGGAACCGGCGCATCGCCAGTGGTAGGTGCTCCAGTGCGTACTGAATCTCCGGCAGGTCTTGTTTGATTTGTCGTGCCACCGCGCGCGGACCAGTGCGCTCCGCCATCCACTTGCGCAACACCGGCTGACCGGTCTGCCACAGGTCCAGTTCGGGATAGAGCTGACGGCCTAAGCCCTCTATGTTGAGTAGGGTCTTTTCCAGCAACACAAGTTGCGGTTGTATTTCCATGTTGAACTGCCGCGCGATCTGGAACAGCCGCACAAGCACCTGACCAAACGAAATGTCCTTCAGTGGTTTGTTGAAAATCGGTTCGCAAACCGTTCGTACTGCCGACTCGAGTTCATCAACGCGCGTTCCCGCAGGTACCCACCCAGAGTCGATGTGCAGTCGTGCAACACGACGATAGTCGCGGTCGAAAAAGGCGATGAAATTTTCGGCAAGGTAGTGGCGATCCCGATCCTCCAGTGTTCCAACGATACCGAAATCAACAGCGCAGTAACGAGGGTTTGCTGGGTCGGTCACGTCGACAAATATGTTGCCCGGGTGCATATCAGCGTGGAAAAAGTTATGCCGAAATACTTGGGTGAAAAAGATCTCCACGCCATTTGCAGCAAGTTTGGGTATATCGGTTCCGGCTCGACGCAGACTGTCTATGTCACTGATTGCAATACCGCTGATCCGTTCCATGACCATGACACCGGGCCTGCAGTAGTCAAAGTACACTTCCGGCACATAGAGCATTTTGGAGCCGAGGAAATTACGGCGCAGTTGGGCCGCATTGGCCGCCTCACGCATAAGATCGAGTTCGTTTAGAACGGTTTTCTTGTATTCAGTGACGACCTCTACCGGTCGCAATCGCCGACCGTCAGGCCAATAGCGCTGCGCCAGTCTTGCGAACGCGTATAGCACCTCGAGGTCACGTTCAATCTGTTGCCGTACGTTTGGTCGCAGGAGTTTAACGACTACTTCTTCACCGGTACATAAGCGCGCCGCATGCACTTGTGCGATAGAAGCGGCCGCTAGCGCTTCAGCGTTAAACTCGGTAAACACCGTATCTGCTGGCCGACCGAACGCTTGTGCAACCTGTTCCAGCGCCACTTTGGCGGGAAATGGGGGCACATCGTCCTGCAGCTTTGCCAGTTCTGCGCCTATGTCTGCCGGAAGAAGATCCTGGCGGGTTGAAATTGACTGGCCGAATTTCACGTAGATCGGGCCAAGTTCCTGCAGCGCCTCGCGGATACGAACCCCACGCGTGGGAGCAGTGCTGCGTCGGACCCAGGACCACGGCGATAGCAAGAGCACGAACCGCAACGACCGCAACAGATTGGTGTGGGTGATAAAATCGTCCAAACCGTGACGGACCAGCACCCGCTGTATCGTCAGCAATCGCAGTACTAGCCGGGCCTGAATCATAAAAGCAATCAGCGCGGTTGACTTTCGCGCAGTTGATTGAGCCGCGCTTCGGCCCGGGCGACCGCATTGGCGAGTCTGTCAACCTGCTGACAGAACTCCTGGACTTCCGCGGGGGCGGGCAAGTCACGGCTTTCCTCTTGGAAATATTCCACTGTGCTGCGAGCCAACGAGTTGCGAGCGCGCTGGGCCCAGCCTCTGAAATCTTTGGTCATTTTGCCGAGTCGATGGGCGATAGCGTCGCCAACCAGCCGCGACAATTCTTCCTCGAGATCCGGTTGAGCGAATCTGATCAATTCTCGAAATTCAGAGGCTATTTGGGTATCGCCGGAAATTTTCACGCTGCCGTCACGTATGGCGGCTTCTGGGTCGGAGCCGAGCAGGCGCTTCAAGCTCAGGGGTCCGCCAGTTATGATCGCATCTGTATTTCCCTCGGTTGGTGCTGTGACCTGAAGCTTGCCGGCCTTTGCGCGTATGCGCAGTCCGATGCCGGTATTATCGAGCTGGACTGCCAGCGCCCGTCCGTCAAGCCGTTCGCAAAGCCGCGCAGCGGTGGTTGAACGACGTATGCCGCGACTCAGCACGACTTCGATTGGTTGTAACATCGAATCAGTGAACAAAGGGCTTTCCTCCGGGATCGTTTATTGTCTTTTGCATAATAAACGGCAACTAGTCCTGCGCTTGGGAATAGAATTCTGCGATGAGCGCTTTCGAATTCGCTGGGTCGAATGGCAATATGGGTTGCTGTTCTGCTGTGTCCACGTCAAGGTAGCAGATATTGACACTGAAACTGTTCGGGCACGATCAGAGCCAGATAACCGGGGAGGCGCCAGGTTGAGCAATTGCAATCGTGAATTTCGATCTTTGCTGGCGCCCTTGTTTCGAAACGCGGTGTTTCGCGGTGATAACCTTCCACGTGTTGCACAAACTTACCAGCCACTGCTTTAG
>JAYZJE010000274.1:0-6494 GCA_036164895.1 Pseudomonadota bacterium | reverse complement strand
CAACCGACGAAGCACCCTGTGTCAGGCTGCTCTGGGCAGCAATAAATATCATCACAGCTAGCCAGGCTGGTTTAGACATTGCAATCATCGAGTCTCCGCACCAAAAACCCAGTGATCCCATTCATTGCTATGCGAAAGAGTTTCATGGGGGTTGTCATGTCATTTTTTCTACCGTTGTAATTCAAAACCCTACAAGGTTGATCTTAGAAGATTAGGCTTAACAACCAGATCGCAAATAGGTTCCACAACCAGATCGCAAGATGAAAGAAACCGTACAGTACTCCTGCTGTTACCAGCATTATTAATAAAATAAAGGGTATACCACGCGCTTCCATGGTATCAACGTAGTTGTCGCCAAACCTTTGTCTAATTAGGATATCCCCACCACCGCCAGTCAGCAACGTAATTGCGGAAAGTGGCTAAAGGATGGCGAACCGAACCCCCCCCGCCACAAGGGCGGGGCTTTAAAGGCCCTGACCCGGGCGCCAATCCGCGATAAGCTTAGGGTTCGCTCTATGTGCAGCGTATAGATAAACAGATGTCATTGTTTGGCAGTAAATCGGCGTTACTCCAACCGTCAGAGGCCTTACCGGGCCGCAAAGCCTGCATGGTGGTGCCGGATTGCCATTTTGTGAATGGGAATCCGCTGCAGGAACCGTTTGCTGACGGGCTAGGCAAGGCCATGTATGGCATGGGCTGTTTCTGGGGCGCGGAACGTATCTTCTGGGAATTGCCGGGCGTGTTCACGACAGCAGTGGGCTATGCTGCTGGTTCCACGCCGAATCCCAATTACCAAGAGGTTTGCTCAGGTCAAACCGGCCATGCTGAGGTGGTGCTGGTCGTGTTTGATCCGAAGCAGGTCAGTTACGATGAGTTGCTGATTGTGTTTTGGGAATCACATGATCCAACCCAGGGGATGAGGCAGGGCAACGACGTGGGCAGCCAGTACCGTTCCGGAATATACGTCTACAGCGATGCGCAACGTGAATCCGCACAGCGATCCATCAGTGCGTATCAGTCCAGCCTCGAAGTGGCTGGCTGCGGCACGATTACGACTGAGATCGTAACAGCACCGCCATTTTATTACGCCGAAAACTACCATCAGCAGTATCTGGCCAAAAACCCTGGTGGTTACTGTGGAATTGGTGGGACAGGGGTGGCTTATCCTGACCCGGCGGTAGCCTAGCTAGCCTGATCGGGGCCCCTGTACGTTTCCGAGTTTCAATTTAAGACCCGGTAGCCACGGTAGCGCAGGCAACGTTTGACGAGTTGCTCCTTTTCCTTGGCGCCCTGTACCCCGGACTTTGAACTGCCAAGTACGGCGCCGACGCCGGCGTTTTCGGCGATGTCCCGTCCGCGAATCACACCGACGGCAGCGCCGGCCGCCGCGCCGGCGGCGGCGCCGCGTGCCATGCCGTACTCAATATGGACTTGGTCTGCAAAGCCATTGCATTCAGCCAAATCCTGCTCGTATACGGTCCGGTTGACGCCAGTCATGTCGATGATCGGGCCCGGGTGGGATGAACATCCGCCAAGCCACAGAACCGCCAGAAACAAGTGGGCATATCTCATGGGAACGCTTCCGTTGCCAGGAATTCGTTGGAATAAACGCGCCAGCAGGCGAGGCGTTGACATCGCGGCGGCTGGACGATGGTTCCAGCGACGCTCAGCTAGGCTTCCGCCGATGTTGGAGCTTCGGCCATGGTGCCAATAAGGTTTGCCATGAAACTCAATGTCTTGCGAGTATTTTTCATCAACGGCCGTGGCGCCTCCAGCGTCGTTTCGGCGGTATAGGCTTCAAAATCGGTCATGGTGGTCTTGTGTTTTAATTATGTGTTTCTCAACGTGACCGCCGTGACTTGAAATTGTTCGGATCCGTTGAGAAGCCGCGATTCGGTATTCTCTAGATTAGAAATCGATTGCGCACCTCCCTTAAATGGGTTCAACTGGCATCCTAGATGGGCGGCCTCACTCCGACAACCAAGAATTACGCGCCACGCATCTCGCTAGGGAGTGAGCCTTGATCAGCAAAAACAGAAAGCAGAAGTTAATTTTTGCGGCAATTGCGATTGTCGGCATGGCAGCCGTCGTTGCCTACATGATGCGGGTCGAGCCGTTGCGGGTTGTCGCTGTTGCGGTGGAACGAGGCGACGTCGCAGCGATGGTCGCTAATACGCGTGCCGGCACGGTTGATGCTTGCCGCCGTGCCGGCTTATCACCGGCCTTGGGCGGCCAGATTGTCAGTCTACCGGTGTCAGAGGGTGATCGCGTAACGTCGGGACAGATTTTGCTGGAGTTGTGGAACGACGATCAGCGTGCCGAAAAAATATTGGCGGAACGGGATGCCATAGCATCGGCAGCTCGCGCAAAGGAAGCCTGTGTTATTGCTGACGTCGCTGATCGAGAAGCCAAACGCCTCGTCAGTCTGCGTGAACGCGGCATTTCATCCGAAGAAGAAACTGATCGTGCGGTCGGCGATGCGGAAGCCAAAAAAGCGGGCTGCCAGGCGACCCGCGATCTCGTGCGGGTCAGCGATGCCCGAGTCAACGTGGTCACGGCAGCCCTGCAGCGGACCATACTGAAGGCGCCGTTCGGCGGCGTAATTGCCGAGATCAATGGCGAAGTGGGTGAATTCGTAACGCCGTCGCCGGTCGGTGTGCCAACGCCGCCTACGGTTGATCTGATTGACGGCAGTTGCCTGTATATCAGCGCTCCCATCGATGAAGTCGACGCGGCGGGGGTCCGTACCGGCATGCCGGCCAGAATAACGCTCGACGCTTTTCCGGACCAGGTTTTTCCGGGCCACGTGCGCCGGGTTGCGCCCTACGTACTCGAGGTTGAAAAGCAGGCCCGGACCGTCGAAGTGGAGGCAGAAATTGATCATCCGGAACGATACGATTTGATACCTGGGTACAGTGCGGACGTCGAAATCATTCTGGACACTCGGACTGACGTATTACGTGTTCCGACGCTGGCTATCATTGACGGCGCCAAGGTGCTGTTGCTGAATACACAGGAGCAGATCATTGAGGAACGCGCGATCGAGAAAGGCGTTTCAAACTGGGAATACGCAGAGATCATATCCGGTCTCGATGGCAGCGAACTCGTTATACTTTCGATCGATCGTTAAGGCGTCGAAGTTGGTGCAGCAGCCGTGCGTGATTAATTCAGCTGAAACATTGCCGAACTGTCGAAATAGATGATCGAGGTCAAAGGGCTGTGCCGCGATTTTCAGGTCGGCGACGAGGTCGTTCACGCCCTGAACCATATCGACCTGCAAATCGCTGCCGGGGAATATGTGTCGATCATGGGACCGTCCGGCTCGGGCAAGTCCACGCTTCTTTATATCCTGGGGCTGTTGGATGTCCCGGACTCGGGTGAGTATCGGCTGGCTGGTGTAAACACGGCAAATATGAACGACAACGAGCGCGCTAACGCGCGGCAGTGTGACATCGGCTTTATTTTTCAATCCTTTCACCTTGTGCCGAGAATGACCGCGGCGGAGAACGTTGAGTTGCCAATGACGCTCGCTGGCGTGGTACCGGGCGAACGCCGCGAACACGTCGAGCAGGCCCTGGAAAGTGTCGCGTTGGCAGATCGTGCGGGCCACCGGCCGGATCAGCTGTCCGGAGGGCAGCGCCAACGCGTCGCCATCGCACGCGCAATCGTCATGCAGCCGAAAGTGTTACTGGCCGACGAGCCTACCGGCAACTTGGATGCCGCTTCCGGAGAAGAGGTCGTCGAAATCATGGAGTCATTGAACCAACAGGGGCTGACCCTGATCCTCGTCACCCACAATTCGGACATCGGTAAACGCGCCGGTCGACATATCCGCCTGCACGATGGGGATGTGGCCAGCGATCGTATTATCGGAGCAAGCGAATGAGATCTGCCGACACGGCGCGTTTGGCGGCGGAGTCAATGCTTCGGTACCCGTTGCGAACCGTGATGATGCTACTTGCAACATCTATCGGAGTCGCGGCGGTACTGGCGCTGACGTCGCTCGGTGAAGGGGCACGGCGCTTCGTCACCGGGGAATTCAGCTCGCTCGGCACCAACCTTGTGATCGTCATACCGGGTAAAACCGAAACGAGCGGGGGTGGTTTGATGTTGCTCGTAGGGGAGACGCCACGCGACCTGACGCTCGAGGACGCTGAAGCAGTGCTGCGCGGCCCTTATGTCAGCAAGGTAGCGCCAGTCATGGTTGGTGCCGCGCCCGTTTCTTGGGGTGGCCTGGAGCGTGAAGTCCTAGTCCTCGGGTCGACGCGCTCGTTGCTGAGCATCCGGCATTGGAGTATGGCGATCGGCGACTTTCTGCCGGAACTCGACATGGATCGAGCTGCGCCCGTCTGCGTCCTCGGAGCGGTGCTGCGCCGCGAATTTTTCGGCGACCAATCCCCGGTCGGACAATGGATCCGCATAGGCGACCGCCGCTGTCGTGTGATTGGTGTGCTGGCTACCGAAGGCCGTTCGGTCGGCATCGATGTCGGCGAGATTCTGGTGATACCGGTGGCGTCGGGCCAGGCGCTGTTCAATTCACCGTCTTTGTTCCGGATCATCGCGCAGGCCCGCAGCCGCGAAACGATGGACAAAGCGAAAGCTGACATGACCCGAATTATCAAGGAGCAACATTACGGCGAAGAAGACGTCACGGTCATCACCCAGGATGCGGTGCTCGGGACCTTCGACACCATATTCAATGCGTTGACTATGGCACTTGCGGGTATTGCATCGATCAGCTTGATCGTTGCAGGTGTGCTGATCATGAACGTGATGCTAGTGGCGGTTAGTCAGCGCACCGAGGAAATTGGGTTATTGAAGGCGCTAGGGGCGAAGCCCCGGCAGATCACCGCACTGTTTCTGACCGAGGCGGGGTTTTTGTCGATATCAGGAGCGGTGGCGGGAGTGATGTTTGGCTATACGACGGTATTTATTCTCAGGCGGACCTTTCCGACCCTGGATTTTACGCCGCCTTTGTGGGCGGTTGGTGCAGCGTTTGCGGTCGCGATGGTCAGTGGCCTGTTGTTTGGCATCTTGCCGGCGCGTCGCGCCGCCCGGTTAGAGCCGGTCGCAGCGCTGGCCGGACGGTAATCCGAACAGGCATGAAGCATTCAATGAAATTATTTTTCTCATTCAAATTCGGTAGCGCATCGTGATACACAAGATGACAGAATCTGCTAATCACTGCCGGACGGAATTGTAGGCGGCTGCGTTGATGCGGTTTCGAGACATCGTCAGCTTTGCCACCGGCGCCGCCATCGCGCATCGGTTGCGGGCAGGGCTGACTGCACTTGGAATCAGCATCGGGATTGCCGCGGTCGTGCTGCTGACCTCGATCGGCGAGGGCCTGCACCAGTTTGTGCTGACCGAGTTCACGCAGTTCGGCACCAACCTAATTTCGGTGACGCCTGGTAAGGCAACGACCTTCGGTGGGCCGATGGGCGGTGCGTTCGGGACAGTGCGACCGTTAAGTATCGACGACGCAGAGGCATTGACGCGAGTTACCGGCATTCAAAGTACGGTGCCCCTGGTCCAGGGGAATGCTCTAGTGGAAGGCGGTGGGCGCCAACGACGCACCAGTGTTTATGGTGTCGGCTGGCATTTTCCCGATGTTTTTTCTTTTCGAGTCGCGTCCGGTGAGTTTCTGCCGCCGGATGACCCGCGAGCACCCCGCGCCCTGGCTGTGCTCGGCAGCACGCTGCGAGATGAACTGTTTGGGCTGACAAATCCACTTGGTGCGCGCATTCGTATCGGTGGGGACCGCTATCGGGTCACCGGCATCATGGAATCGAAGGGCAACATGCTCGGCATCGACCTGGACGACGCCGTTTACATTCCAGCCGCCCGTTCTCTGGCTTTGTTCAACCGCGAGAGCCTGCTTGAAATCGATGTACTTTACGATGAGGCCACCTCGGTTGACGAGGTGGAGGCAGGAATCCATCGGTTGATGGTAGCGAGACATGGTGGTGAGGATTTCACGATTACGACGCAACAGCAGATGCTGGATGTGCTCGGCTCGATCCTGAACGTCGTTACCTTTGCAGTTGGCGCACTGGGCGGAATTTCGCTGCTGGTTGGTGGGGTGGGAATTTTCACGATCATGACAATTGCGGTCCGCGAGCGCATGTTTGAAATCGGGCTACTCGGTGCCGTTGGTGCACAGCGTAAGCAGATTCAATGGTTGTTTCTCGGCGAATCGGTGGTGCTGGCAGGCTTGGGGGGACTGGGTGGTCTGGTCATCGGTGGCGTGGGCCTTGAATTGCTCGGCCTACTGATGCCGGCGCTGCCGGTTAGCCTGTCGCCGCAATATGTGCTGTTTGCTGAAGGCATTGCGATACTGATAGGACTGGTCGCCGGCGTGTTGCCAGCAATCAACGCAGCCCGGTTGGATCCACTGGAAGCATTGCGGGACGAGTAGTACGCAGCTTGTTCCTGTTTGAGCCGTTCTAGCCGTCGTGTTTGGCGCGTTTCATTCGATGCCAGTGGGGCACCCT
>JAYZJE010000273.1:0-5114 GCA_036164895.1 Pseudomonadota bacterium | reverse complement strand
TGCGTGGCTTGCGTTCCGATTTGAAGGGGCGTGGCATCATCGTGGCGCTGATGGCACCGGGTATGGTTGGAACGCAGTTGCTAGCCGATTCTGGCTGGGATGGTCCGTCACTGACGACGGATGAAAGTGTTGCTGGCATGGCGCCGCTCATTGCTGGCCTGACCACAGAGGATAAAGGGACGCCAACTAATGTTACCGGTAGGGCAATACCCTGGTAATCAAACCTAGCTGAAGTCAAAGATTGAGATGAGTGAAAGAACGAACAAGAGTCGCCCAGAGCTGAAACGGTTGATTAGCCGCCGACGACTGCTGGGAGGTGGCGCGGCAGTATTAACGGGTGTATATCTGCCGTTGGCCCGAGCGAATCTGGATTTCAGCAACCCAGATGACTTGCTTACGGCGGCGGTCAAGCTTCGCGGTACGTTGGACGATCGCATGGTCATATGGTGGATGAAGGGCGTCCGTTACGGTGTCGTTAAGGACGAGCTGAACCCGTTGTTCAACATGCTGATCGGAAGTTTCAGCCGGTACAAAGAAATCCCTGGGCGCGGGTACGAGGTCAAAATGCTCGAGCTTGGGTACTTGACGGACCTGGAGACCGGCGAGCCCCTGGATCAGTTCAAAAATCCATATACCAATAAAGTTGTCAAAGTTCCGGAGCAGCGTCTTGGGCCGTTTCCGGTCATGCTGACATCCTCCGGAGTCGAAATCGATGCGGGTTCAACCTTTGCAGAAATCAACCTGAAAACCCGTCTCGTACCGGCAATTGTTGAGGGTGACAATATCTGGTTGCGAGAAGACAGCACGGCGAAAGTGGACTCTGATCTGCCAATGATGGGTAAGCACATTTATAACGAGTTAGTGACCTACCGCGGTCGCGTCAGTGATGTCAACAATCCAGATTTAGCGGCTGCTCCGGCTGAAGTTATCTACCAGAGCGTCACGAGCTGGCGCGCGTGGTTTCGAAGCGACGGTGTACCGGGCCATACAACTGCACGCGCCACTGGTAGGAAAGTATTTTCAGTCGACCAGTTACCTACTGATTACCTGGCTGCGGCGCAGATGCGACATCCGGAGATCATAAAGGATCCGGCAGCAGCGCTGGATGCTCCGCTGTCGGCGCCGCATTAGGGTCAAGCTTCGCTGATATTTCGGTGGCCAGATCACTGAGCGAAGTCAGTGGGGGACTGCAGGTCTTGCCGCGGCAGACGTAAGCGATCGTGCTGCTGGAAGGCTTACGCAACGCCAGTGCGCCCGGTAGGTTTTCTGCGTCATTGGGAATCGAGAACACCATACGCCGGGGTGCATAGATGGCGCTAACCGCACCAGCCCAGGCGACCAGTTCATTGTCACTGCCCCGAATCACAACAATTTCTGGCGGATAAAGATATTCCTCTAGTGCCGTGATCAATGAAGTATGGCCGAGCGGAAATTTTTCCATCGGATTCGAAGCAGCGCGCAGCGTGCGCTCGGCCGTGTCTAGGTAGCGGGTATCACCGAGCAAATGACCGAGCCGCCCTAAGGCCAGTGCGGCGACGCCATTGCCAGATGGTGTCGCATCATCGCCTAGGGTTCGTGGCCGATAAACCAGGTCTTCGTGTTGATTGGGAGTGAAATAAAAGCCCCCCTGCTCTTTGTCCTCGAAATTGTCGATCAGACACTCTGCGATCCAGGTGGCAAATTCGAGCTGTGAACTGTTCCAGCGAACTTGCAGCAGTTCGAGTAACGCGTCGAGCAAAAAGGCGTAATCGTCGAGGTAACCGTTGAACTGCGCGCGACCGTCTTTGTACGTTGCCAGCAGACGATCGCCGTCGACCAGTTTGTTTCGGATGAATTCGACGGCACCGTTGGCCGCGTCGATCAAGTCTTCCCGCTGCAGTGCTCTGCTGGCAATCGCCAAGCCCCTAATCAGCAGCGCATTCCACCCGGTCAGGATTTTCTCGTCACGCGTGGGCCATACTCGTTTGTTGCGCTGTGCTAGCAACGCCTCGCGTCCTGCATCGAGCACGCTCCGGACCCTGGAGGCGCGAATACCCGCTGCCTCGGCGACCAAGTCCAGCGGTTGGCGGATGACCAGGTGCCAGTGGCCTTCGAAATTCGCAGTGTTATCCAAGCCGTAATGCGGAGCGAGGATGCTGTATTCCTCGTCGGTCAAATGCTTGCGGACTTCGTCAGGGGTCCATACATAAAAGCGGCCTTCCTCTCCTTCCGAATCCGCATCCAGCGTTGCATAGAAACCGCCTTCCGGCGATCGCATGTCGCGCAAGACCCAATTTGCCGTTTCGTTTGCTGCACGCCGAAATACATCGTCCCCGCAGGCCAGCCAGAGCTGGGCGAGTAGCGCCAGCAGTGGGCCGTTGTCATACAGCATTTTCTCGAAGTGCGGAATCTGCCATTTTTGGTCCACCGAATAGCGATAGAAGCCGCCACCAATATGATCGTAGACTCCGCCTTCGAGCATGCGGGTCAGCGTCATCACCGGAATTAGCAGCGCATTCGCGTCCGGTTTCTCTTCGTGTGCGCGGTTGCGCCAGCGGCGTAACAGGCTTTCGAGGCTGGTCGCTTGGGGAAACTTCGGTGCACCTCCAAAGCCACCCCACCGGGAATCGAAACTTTTCTGCAGTTGCTCCCGCAGGCTGTCCAGTGGCCGGCTATCCAGAACCTTGTCGTGGTCGGCCTGCACTTGATCAATACTTTTCAGCGCTTTCAAAAGCGCGGTTCCCTGCCGCCGAATGTCATCCTGTTTGGTTTCAAAAGATTGCGCGACGTCGAATAGCAGGTCGGTGAACGCGGGCATCCCGTGGCGGGATTCGTTAGGGAAATAGGTGCCGCCGAAAAACGGTAGATGATCGCCCGGAGTCAGAAACATCGTCAACGGCCAGCCGCCCGGTCGTTGCGTAATCAACTGATGCGCCATTTGGTAGATCTTGTCGAGGTCTGGTCGTTCTTCACGATCGACTTTGATGTTGACGAACAGCCGGTTCATGATGTCGGCCGTGCCCGAATCCTCGAACGATTCGTGGGCCATGACATGGCACCAGTGGCAGGCCGAATATCCTACTGACAGCAGGATTGGCTTATTTTCCTCAACCGCTTTCGTTAGCGCTTTTTTGCCCCACGGGTACCACTCGACCGGGTTGTCGGCATGCTGCAGCAGGTACGGGCTGGTTTCAGACTGAAGTGCGTTCAAGCAGGTGCCTTTTGTTCTTGGGTCTTCGATGACTATACCCCATTGGCTAACGCAAATATTTACCAAAAAATAGCTGGTTGCTGCCCGCCTCCAGCGCAGGATCGAAGTCTGATTGCTGCACTCTGGCCAATGGTAAACTTGTCCAATGTTCACTTATCCAGGCTTTGATCCCATTGCTGTTCAGATTGGCCCGCTAGGGATTCGCTGGTACGGGCTGATGTATCTGGCAGGCATCGTCGGCGGCTGGTG
The DNA here is from genome assembly GCA_036164895.1 of Pseudomonadota bacterium. Taxonomy (GTDB): domain Bacteria; phylum Pseudomonadota; class Gammaproteobacteria; order Steroidobacterales; genus JAPUGB01. The sequence goes on along the minus strand of JAYZJE010000273.1, from coordinate 1,675 downwards.
GCTTGCCCGGAGACGTATCGACTCGGACGGCCCGGTCAAGGGCAAGGCCCAGGTCGATGATTTGATTTTTTATCTTGCTTTGGGCGTGATTCTTGGTGGGCGCTTAGGTTACATGCTGTTTTACGACACGGCGGGGATCATTGAGGAGCCGTTGAGTGTCGTCATGATCTGGAAGGGCGGCATGTCGTTTCACGGCGGTCTTCTGGGGGTAATCGCTGCGATGGCGCTGTATGCGCGAAAGTCGGGTTGTTCATTGCTGGTGCTTGCAGACTTCGTGGCGCCACTGATACCGATCGGTCTCGGTGCCGGGCGCATCGGCAATTTCATTAACGGAGAATTGTGGGGCAAGGTCACCGAAGTCCCCTGGGCCGTCGCCGTTAACGGGCAGCTGCGCCATGCCTCACAACTTTACGAGGCACTCCTCGAAGGCTTGGTGCTGTTCGTTATTCTGTGGACGTATTCAGCCCGCCCCCGGCCGACGATGAGCGTGTCCGGCCTGTTCCTCCTATGCTACGGCATATCTCGTTTCGTCATCGAATTGGTGCGGTTGCCCGATGCCCATATCGGGTATCTGGCCTTCGGTTGGGTCACGCTCGGACAGGTATTGACACTGCCGATGATTCTCGGCGGAATAGCAATGGTGTTTCTGGCTTATCGCCGCCCGAACGGTGGCGTTAACCAAACGGGTGGAGCATCTCTGGGAGAACAATAGCGTGCGGCAATACCTCGAGTTGATGTCTCATGTGCGTGATTGTGGCGTGCGCAAAAATGATCGAACCGGGACCGGCACCCTGAGTGTTTTTGGTTATCAGATGCGCTTCGATCTTCGTCGTGGCTTTCCATTGCTGACGACGAAGAAACTACACACACGTTCTATCGTCTATGAGTTGCTGTGGCTTCTGAGCGGCGACACGAACGTAAAGTATCTCAACGAAAACGGTATCAGCATCTGGGACGAATGGGCGGACGAAAACGGTGATCTCGGCCCGGTTTACGGCGCGCAATGGCGCTCGTGGAACACGCCGGATGGCGAATACGTTGACCAACTGGGTGCGGCAATCGACACTTTACGCGTGAACCCGGACTCGCGGCGTATCCTTGTCAGTGCCTGGAATGTAGCGGAACTCGACCGCATGAAGCTGGCGCCTTGCCACGCCTTATTTCAGTTCTACGTGGTCGACAAGCGCTTGTCCTGTCAGCTGTATCAGCGCAGCGCCGATATTTTCCTTGGTGTGCCGTTCAACATTGCGTCCTACGCATTGTTGACCCACATAGTGGCGCAGCAGACGGATCTACAAGTAGACGAGTTCATTTGGACCGGTGGTGATTGCCACCTGTACCTGAATCATCTCGATCAGGTGGAAGAGCAACTCGGCCGTGAACCATTACCGCTGGGGCGACTAGCCATTCATCACAAGCCGCCGTCGATCTCGGAATATCAGTACGAGGATTTCGAGTTCGTCGATTATCAATCGCATCCGCATATCAAAGCCGCCGTCGCGGTGTGAAAGGCCGGCGCGTTCCTGCGCGTATTGCCTCGGCTCCGGCTGTTGCGATGTTGCCGCTAATATTCACCCGGCTCCCTCACCAAGCGAGCCATTATTTATTGCCACAGGTGGCGGGTGAAAGCGCAGAGCGCATTAGTATCAACGTGGCGCCGGAGCATTTACCCGGC
>JAYZJE010000272.1:0-5172 GCA_036164895.1 Pseudomonadota bacterium | reverse complement strand
TCTAATGCTGACGGGAATTTTCACCTTTTATATTGGCAATTTTTATGCCCGGGACCAAGCCGATTTGTTGCCATTCTTCAATTTTCACCCGTGGCTTTATTTATTTCTCGTCCCAGCTATTTCGATGCGGCTCTGGGCGGAAGAACGCAAAACGGGAAGCATCGAATTGCTGATGACACTACCCGTTACCTTGTGGCAATCGGTGCTGGGAAAATACCTCGCCGCGTGGGGTATTATCGGAATTGCCCTGTTGTTGACTTTTCCCATCTGGATAACCGTCAACTATCTCGGCGAGCCGGATAACGGTGTCATCATTACCGAATATCTCGCCAGCTTTCTCATGGCCGGCGGATTTCTTGCGATTGGAGCGTGCATTTCCGCAACAAGCCGGAATCAAGTTATCGCCTTCATTATTACCGTAGCGATCTGCTTCCTATTTTTGCTGAGCGGGCTTCCAATGGTCCTCGATATTTTTTATGCATGGGCACCGCAATTCATTGTCGATGCCGTGGCCGGAGTGAGTTTTCTGACCCACTTCAATTCGCTCAGCAAAGGCGTGATTGATCTGCGCGACATTGTCTATTTCACGTTAATCATCGTCAGTTGGTTGTATGCCAATACGATTGTTCTAGAAATGAAGAAAGCCGAATGAGTGTTAGTAAGCATGCGTGGTATTGATAGACTTTTGGTGAACAGAGTTGGGCTACTCGCTGTCGCCACGATTTTCCTGATTACGGTAGCACTTAGTAACCTTTTGTTGAGTGGATTTCGTGCCGACCTGACAGACAATCGCCTTTATACGCTATCAGAAGGTACGGTAAACATTCTCGAAAGCATTTCCGAGACCGTTAACCTGTATTTTTTCTTCTCCGATCGCGCGGCGGCCGACAATTCCTATCTGCGTAACTACGCACAGCGCGTTCGGGAGATTCTTGCGGAATTCGAAGAACATGCCGGTACCAATCTGCGCGTAACCGCCATTGATCCGCTGCCGTTTTCCGAGGAAGAAGACCGGGCCACGGCATTCGGACTGCGGGGAATTAGCCTGGGATTAGCCACCGACCAAGTGTTTCTCGGAATCGCTGGCACCAACGCAATCGGTGACGAAGAGGTCATTGCATTCCTGGACCCAAACAAGGAAACACTGCTTGAATACGAGCTGGCGCGGTTAATTTACAGCCTCGCCAGTCCTAGCAAGCCCACCATAGGCCTGATCAGCGGCCTACCGATATCCGGTGGTTTTGATCCGATGACACAGCAGCCAAAAACACCGTGGGTTGTCACGTCACAGATCCAGCAACTATTCGATCTTCGTCCCCTCGGTTTGGTTACGGAAAAGATCGATGCAGACATTAACCTGTTGATGCTTGTACACCCGAAAAATCTTTCCACAACAACGCTTTATGCGATCGACCAGTTCATACTCAGTGGCGGGCGGGCCATTTTGTTCGTTGACCCCTACGCCGAAGCCGATATTCCCGCGTCGGACCCCTCGAATCCAGCCGCAGCAATGATGGCCGACCGGTCGTCAAATCTGCAGGGAGTGTTAGATGCCTGGGGCATAAACGTTCCAGCCGACGAGGTTATCGGCGACGACCAGTATGCACTGCCGGTTAGTGGCCCAGGTCAACGCCCGGTTCGACACCTTGGATATCTTGGTATCAATTCGGGCGGACTAGACCGAGCAGAGGTAATAACTGCAGACCTGGACAGCATAAATATCGGTTACACGGGACACATTGTTGCCAAGAAAACGCAAAATCTCGTGGTGACTCCATTGATCCTGTCCAGCAACATTGCGGGCCCCATCCCGGCAGGTACGATAGGCTTCATGTCGGACCCGGCCATGCTACGCAATTCATTCACTCCAACCGGCGAACAGTATGTTATTGCAGCACGGATAACCGGGATCGTCGAGACCGCTTTTCCGGACGGTCCTCCGGCGGCACCGGGCACGGACACAACATCAACCAATGAAGATCAGCACCTACTCGTATCAAAGAATCCGATCAACGTCATATTGGTCGCCGACACGGATATGCTAACTGACCGGTTCTGGGTACAGGTACAGAATTTTCTGGGACAGAGAATTACAAACGCGTTCGCGAGCAACGGAAATTTTGTCATTAACGCCCTCGAAAACCTCACCGGCAGCAGTGACCTGATTGGGATGCGCAGCCGGCAAAGCTACAGCCGGCCGTTCACCCGGGTGATGGGCCTGCGCCGTGAAGCCGAGAACAGATTCCGGTTGACCGAACAGCGCCTACAACAGGAGTTGCGCGAGACGGAAGACAAGTTGACTGAACTTCAAACGAACCGGAGTGACGGCAGCGCATTAATACTAAGTCCGGAACAGGAAGCAGAACTCGATCGCTTTACGCAAGAACGGCTGAGTGTTCGCAAGGAACTGCGGCAGGTGCAGCGCGGTCTCGATCAGGATATTGAGAACCTTGGAACGGGCCTTAAGATCATTAACATCGGCTTGATCCCGCTGTTGATAGTCATCGGTAGTTTATCGTTATTTCTGCTTCGCCGTTATAAGCTCGCTTAGCCGGCTATGAACCGCAAGACATTGATCAGTTTACTGACTCTCGCAGCGCTGCTGGTACTGGCTGCGTCGCTGACAAATCTTTCGGAACGATTAGGCGGTAATTTTAATCAAATGCTGTTACCAGAACTGGAAGCGCAGCTGAACAGCCTTACCAGTATACGGGTGATTGGCGGAGGCAATCAGACGATCGCGTCCTTGTCACGGGGAGAGAACGCCTGGAAGCTTGCAGATAAATTTGGTTACCGTGCCGATATCGGACGCATTCGCAGCAACCTCCTCGCGTTAGCACGAGCAAAAATTGTCGAACAAAAAACTGCCAAACCTGAGTATTTTGAGCGCCTAGGCGTAGAAGATGTTGCCGGTGAAGCTGCAAAGGGTGTGTTAATTGAACTGGAAAGCCTGGACAAGCCGGTCAAGATCATCATTGGGGATACCGACGTTGGGGGCGGAGACTACGCGTATGCGCGCAAGGCCGATGAAAATCAGAGCTGGCTCATCAGCGGCGCCTTTGACCTGCCAACGGATACGTTGGAATGGCTGGATCGTGAAATATTGGATATTCCAACTGCCCGTATACGTGCGGTCACCATCACCCACTCCGACGGCGAAGTACTGCGTATTGAGAAAGCCGCTGCAGAAAACCCAAATTTCGAGGTACAGGGAATTCCTGACGATCGTGAGTTGAATTATCCCAGTGTCGCCAACGCAATCGCAGGTGTGCTGACCGGGCTTAGGCTAGAAGACGTGCGGACTGACATGGGGCTGGATTCTGCAGAGGCGACACCGTCAAGAATCGTATTTGAAACTTTTGATGGCCTGCGAGTCGATTTGACCGTCTACTCACTGACGGATGATAACTGGACCCTGGTATCGGCACGGGTTGGCGAACTGTCAATCCCAGCTACACCTGAGAATTCCAACGGCGCAGAGAATCAACCCGACATCAAAAAGCCCGCAATCGACGACGAAGTTGAAAAGCTGAATGCACGTCTCGGTGGCTGGGCCTACACCCTTGCCAGCTACAAATCAGAGCAGTTGCTCAAACGTATTGATGAACTGCTGGCACCAGTGGACAGCGATGGCCCGCTGCCTGAGAAGATTAACTAGCATCATTCGCCGCACATTTTCGCAGGACGGTATCATCTAGCTCGCTTACGATTCAGCTATGCGATTGGTTTAATGAACCGCAGTGTGAATCGGTCACTTTCGCCGATGGCCTGATACATATCCTTGTCTTTTTCTTGCAACCGTAGCGTTGGTGGCAAAGTCCAAACACCGGTTTCGTAATCCTTGGTGTCGTTCGAGTTGGCATTGATTTCGGAGGTAGCCTCCAACACGAAGCCGGCTTGCTCAGCCATTGCAATGGCATAGCCTTGGTTGACGTACCCTGAAGCGGCTTTAGGATCCTGCGGGACTGCCGAGTTTCCGCGATGCTCGACGACACCAAGCACACCACCAGGTTTAAGCGCCCTGTAAATCGCTGAAAATATATCGTCCGCTGAACCACGGGGCATCCAGTTGTGGATATTACGAAATGTAACCACCAGATCGACCGACTCAGAAGGCGCAATTTCCAGATGATCGGGAGGCATCAGCACGGTCATTTCAGCTGTCCCATAAAGGTTTGGGTAAGCAGCCAGTTTATCCTGGTAAGCTCTAGCTCCGCGCCTGATAAATTCAACGTTCGATTCAGGATCCCAGTGAGCTGCGTAATACTTTCCCTTTTCATTAACGTATGGGGCGATCACCTCGGTATACCAGCCTCCGGCAGGCCAGATTTCGACGACATGCGTATTCTCACTTAGGCCAAAAAATTCCAAAGTTTTCTCTGGATGCCGGTAGCGATCCCGGCTCCGGTTTGCATCTGACCGATGCTCTCCGGCGAGTATCCGCTCAAATCTGCTGCCGCTTTCCGCTACGCCTTCGCCGTCACGTGCCTTAGCACTGCAAGCCTGCCCTACCAAGCCAATAGCTAACACGGTAAAAAAAAGCTTGAACTTCAAGATGGTCTTCCCCTTGTGTTTATTGTTTCTCCGAGCAAGCGGTCAGCTTAGTCGATCAGTTTGTCAATTTCCATCGACGGACGCTGCGCACAGATTGCCGGCATCATCTACAATCGGAATTCTCACCACAACACAATTCCCAAGTGGTCTTTGGCGCAGCTTCAGGCATCCTGACGCAACCCAATGTGGTTGATTTCTGGGGGTTGTGGTAAAGGGCAAAACGCGCTTAACTCCTATATCTTACCGCCTGCGACGCGATTGCATGGAAGCTGCGCTGCCACCGGGATACCGGTCACTGCACACCCTCATCGCCCTGCGCCGCCCGCCTATCCGGTAGGGTTTTGATTTCCGCTAGCATCCGAATATAGGCATCCGGCAACCCGTGCATGATCGCACCAGCAACCACAAACTCGTGATACCAGGCTTCCGGAAGTAGATTGTCATCAATTGCAGATCGTCGGGCTATATATGCGAATACTTTGTAATTCTGACTTGTGTTCAGACCATTTACTTCGAGTCGGGCGTGCCGGTAATCTGATCCCTCGACCCTATCAAGGCTAACTGTTTCCGTAGACAGGGTCTCATAGACCACACCGAACACCTGCCGATCAACGTTTG
>JAYZJE010000271.1:0-3972 GCA_036164895.1 Pseudomonadota bacterium | reverse complement strand
CGCAGGTTCGACACGATACCGCCTTCGGTCGAGCCATAGGTTTCGTGCAGCAGCCCGTGACCAAAGAATTTCACGATCCGTTCCTTCATCGCCTGGGGCAGCGGCGCCGCGTTCGAGATCACCGTGCGTAGCGAATGCTTGCGGGCCAAATCAAGCACCGCTTGCTCCTGCGCCAGCATGACGTGGAAATGCGTGGGCACGCCGAAAAATCCGGTGATGGATTCGGTTCCCAGCTTCTGCATAACTTCGGCCGGTTCAAATACGTCCATGATTTCCGCATAGCCGCCAAAAAATGGTGGCGCGAGGGCAAATATCATGCCGGCGCCATGGCACATTGGTGCAATGGCCAGAAACCGGTCGTCCGGGGAATAACAACCGTATTCGACCGCCATCCCGAACAGACTGAGTATTCTTGACCGGTTCGGGACCAGAACACCTTTGGGCCGGCCTGTTGTGCCTGACGTGTACGGGATCGTGAAGATTCCCCACTCTTCGGACTCCGGAGGCTCCGTAAGTGGCCGTGCTTCGGACAACCAGTCCTCCAGTTCTTGGCCGATGACGATGATTCGCTCCGCCGTGGCGAGCCGGCTGTCCTTCAGTGTTTCCGCGCTGGCGGAATCGGTAAATACGACACGGGCCTCGGCATCGTCACAGATGGCGACGAGTTCGGCCGGTGCGAGCTTGGGGTTCACTGTCGCCAGCGCAACCCCCGCCTGCGACGCGCCGATGACAACTTCCATGTATTCGATCGAGTTGCCCGCCACGATAGCGCCGTGATCACCGGGCTCAAGTCCAAGGTCCCCAATAATGGCCGCAGACACTCGGTCAATCCGATCTACCAAGTCGCGATAGTTGCGCGTTCGATCACCGTGCTTGTAGGCAACCTTATCCGGACTCCGATACATAGCGGCCCGGATCCCACCGGCCATCGACATGTGCTGAAAGGAGAGCGGCAGTTCGACCAGCGGATCGTTCATTTAACTCTCCGCCCTGTCAGCCCGGCAGCTTGAACACCCGCATCGCATTATCGCGCATCAGCAGCTGCTTGGCGTCGTCTCTAAACCCAAGCTCGTCGATTTCCTTGACTGCCCGTTCGGGGTCAATAACCGGCCAATCGGTACCGAACAGAACCTTTTCCTTGCCGTAGCTGTTGGCGTAATGAACGAATGATTCGGGCCAGTATTTCGGCGCGTAGGCATCACCGGCAGTAAATACGTTCTCATGCTTCCAGCACATCGAGATCATTTCATCGGTCCATGGCACCCCGATATGAATACCCAACAGCTTCAGCTCCGGAAAATCGATCGCGACTTGATCGAGGCAGATTGGCCGACCGACGCTGGGCAATCTGCGCTCTCGAGAGTACACGAGATTGTGACCAACCTGCATCATGATCGGGATGTCAAGTTCAGCACACTTGGTGTAGTACGGATAGTACTTGGCGTGATCGGGCGGCAAGCCGCACCAGTGGGGATAGAGGTGGGCGCCGACAAAACCGTATTCCGTAACCGCGCGTTCCAACTCGCGCAATCCCTGCATCCCCCGAAATGGATCAACGCCGGCAAGGCCGGAGAATCGGTCCGGATACTTCTGACAAATGTCATGAACCGTTTTGTAGGGGATCTCGAAGCCGCCCTTGATGTTGATGTCACCAGCACGCACAGCGATCAGTAAAGACCGCTCGATCCCGGCCCGGTCCATCTTTTCCAGGTAAGTTTCGATTGGAACGCCGCCACGCATTTCTGCCGGCATCCGAATCTGGGCTTTAAATTCATCGTCCAGACCAGTTTGGCCGGCGTTAACCACTTCCGGCGTGAACAGGTTACAGACGATATCGATTGCGCCGGCCATCGATCAACTGGATCTCACGAATAGCGCAAATTGAAACAGCTTAGCCGCCTAGCCCTACTGACCATCAAGATCCCACGGACCGGTCCCCTTCGATCGCACCGGAATTCCGGCAATAACGGCCGCTTGGGTCTCCGGGTCGTAGTTGAGTGCGTCTCCGTCGATGATCACCCGCTCATTAATAGTGATCCAGTTGATCAGAGAGCCGGCGAGCCGGAAGAAGCCGGTCCAACCGCGTTCCTCGCCGGCAATAAAATGACCGTGCTTGACCAGGGCCGGGCGGAAAAAGTAGGTTCCTGCGCCAAGCGACCCAAAATTATAATCAAGCCTACCGGCGATGCTATATGCCTCTTCGAATACCGGATGATGCACCATGCGGTTATCCGACCAACCCGGTGGGCACCAGCAAACCATGGAAACAAAACCCGTGTTGTTGTTGTCCGGTGAAGCCGGGTCAATGAACATCGCTTTGAGTTTAAGAAAGCGTTGCGTGTCCCCTTCGTAGACGTTCGGCATCCACTCCATCTTATTCGAATCGACGATCGTCAACTCCCCCGGTTGATCCGAAGCTGTATTAGCGCCGCGGGACACAAATTCCGACTGGTTTTTGTCTGACACGGAGAATCCCCAGTCTCCGTATTCCCGGAACAACAGAATATCGGTGCCTTCCTGTACCTCGATCGGCGGCACCCTAAGACCGGCCGGAGCGCGATAGTAGCCACCTTTACCGAGGTACTGATCGCCTATCTTGATCATTCCCTCCAAGATGAACCACTCAACATCCGAATGGTGATAACCGCCCGGACGACTCCAAGCCGATTCGAAGACAACACGGGTCGATGCCGATCCGTCCTCTTCGTCATAGGAAAGGTTGCGCTGCTTTGCCTGTCCTTCACCGCGTGGCAACTCGGCCTCGTGCCAGCAAAAGTCGGCTTGCTGAATAGCTTCGACGTGGGGCCTCACGTTATTCTCCTAGTATGGTTATCCGTTTTGTTTACTATTGCCTGCCGGCAAAAACTAAAAAATAGACCCTCGCTAAGACCGGGCCTAAATTTCAGATCCGAAAACTGCCGTTCAATCGTCGGGTTTGCACTCGCGCAGAATGACCAGATCATCGGTCAGTCCCCGCGTCTGCCTGCACGCTTCGATGAACTCTTCACAAAGATCGGTGTCGACTGCGACTTCGCCCTCGGTGGGGGCGTTCGCTTTCATCTCTTCCCACACCTTATTCAGGCGGGCGACTGTTTGTTCTATCGCATTGGTTGCATATCGCATATGAAAATTCCAATCTCCCCGTATTTGGGATAGGTCTGCTTGTACTTCGCCCGCATGTTCAGTCACTGGCGGTACTCCTCGCTGAAAAAAATTCCTGTGGATCGTTATTAAGCTACGCTCACCATTATATCCGCTGATCGCGCTCTGAACATCTACCTTTCAGCCAGTCTGGCCAATGCCTGGATAGAGCCCTGCCCATTCCAGGTTCGGCCTAAAGACCCAATGCCAAAAATGCGGCCACGGGCGCTTCCGTTACTGGCAATCGGCCCCACGAGCTATTAAGGTACCAGGAGAAGCCCCAGGAGAATGGGCGGTGACGTCAACCGACAGGCAGAGGGGGTTAGAAGGAAACAGTGACCATGACTGAGTTCGACTTCTGGAAATTCCTGCATATCTTGATGTTTGTCGGCTGGGTTGGCGCCGACATGGGGGTTTTTCTGTCTGCCAAAAAGGCAACAGATCGCAGTCTGCCGTTTGAAACCCGGATGCTGTTGCTCCATATAGCGCTGCGAATCGAACTGATACCCCGCACCATGTGGAAAGCTGCTTTGCCGCTGGGCGTGATGCTGTCAGTCGATATGGACCTCGTGGATCTCAGCACCGCAGGAGTTTGGGCCGTCTGGCTGTTCACGCTGATCTGGTGGGGCTTCAGCATGAGTGGCGCAATTTATTACGATCGACCAATTGGTCACAAGCTTGCAAACATCGCGAACACAATTACCGGCGGTGTCGGAGTTGGATTGATCGTGATTGCGATTGCATCCTTTTTGGGCAACGGTCCGTTTGATCCCGCGGCAACGTGGTTGATTTGGAAGGTCGGATTGTATGGCCTGATTAACCTGACCTGCC
>JAYZJE010000270.1:0-8275 GCA_036164895.1 Pseudomonadota bacterium | reverse complement strand
CCGGCGCCACAGCCGTGAAAGATGTACTCGACATCGGCTTCGATCAATGTCTCCATGATCAGATCGCCCCCGTTGCCAGTCACCTCACGGACTGCGACTTCATCGCCGGCCTCGTCTGCCGAAGCCGTACTTAAGCTGCCCATCAGCGCTTGCGCTGAAGACACTGTTACACCGAGCGCGGCCATTTCCTTGACAAATCCACGTCGGGAGATCTGTTCATCGAGAAGTTTTCGTACCAGAGTCCTCATTGGTATTCCCCCTGAGTTGAGCCAGAAGCTTATGTTTAGTGACAGTGCCTCGAATGAGTCGGCTTGGGCCTGTTATTAATGTTTAGTTGCTTATTGTGCCTCGATTTGGTCCGAATGCCCACCCACGGCGCGCGCCGTTCACCTTAGTTGCTGCGTAGTGGACAGTTGCTTCGGAAACGTGCGGGGTGTGCCGCTCGGCTGAACCCCAGACATAAAATGCGCCGACGAAGTAGCTATGCTTACCAGCAATTTGAGGCGCTCCTTGCGGGCGTGTACCCTGCGACTGTTATATTCCCGTAGAGCTGCGATGTACATCAATTTCTGGTATCCAGCGATTCTGGGCAGTGAGCTGACCAACGAGCCCGTCAAAGTTCGTATGCTCGGCCAGAATTTTGTCTTGTTCCGGGATACCGGCGGCAACGCACAGTGCCTGTCCAATACTTGTATCCACCGCGGGGGTTCTTTGGCGGATGGCAAGATTAAGGGTGATTGCATCGAGTGTCCCTATCACGGTTGGCAGTACACTGGAGAAGGCCAGTGCCATCGCATCCCATCGCTGGGTCCGAAAGCCAAGATACCCGGTCGGACACGAGTCGATGCCTACCCCGTGCAGGAAAAATACGGCGTCGTGTTTGCGTTTCTTGGCGACCTGCCGGAGAACGAGCGCCCGCCGATGATGGAAATTCCCGAATTCGACGACGACCGCTGGCGGGCGACTTGGATAAACCTGCAAGCGCCGTTCAATTACGAGCGGTCGATCGAAAACGGACTCGATCCGGCACATAACGAGTTCGTGCATCCAATCCACGGCTATTCCGGTGAGAACGCGGAATACAAGGTTGGTAATCTGCGCTTGGTTGGTGACGGCAAGTGGGGTCCGGGGTTTTTTCACACATTCAAATCTCCGCCGGCGGAAACGGCTGAATGGCGGCAGGTGAAAGACGCAAGCGATGCTCGGGAAGCCGGATCAGGAACGATCGGTCCCAATCACATGTGGACGTATATTCGTTATGCGCCGGGCAAGGCGATGCACCAGTATCTCTACGAATGTCCGATCGACGAGGGCAACGTCAACATTTTTTTGGTCAATTTGCGTAACCAGCTGATCGACCCTGACAGGGACCAAATGGTCAACGATCGGAACTGGACCATCATTTCACAGGATCTGGCGGTGCTGTCGAAATTGAGTCCGACGGTGACCCCGCCAACGAATACCAAGGAGTTCATGGTGCCGGCCGACAAACCGATACTTATGTACCGTGAAAAGCTCGCGGAATGGGATCACAACGGCTGGCGCATCGATAGCGAAGCCGTGAATCGCAACCGTGACAAAGTCGCGTATGCGGTTCCATCCCCAGCGCGTCGTCGCGACAAAGGCTGGGTGATCGATCCGATTCCGCTGATACCAGCCACGGTTGTTGCGAAGCACCAGGTTCAGTCTGCCAGCTCCGCGGCCGTTAGAATTCGCGCCAGACCCGCGGTTCTTCCTCCATCAGTGCTGCCTGCTCGCGTAGCGCCAACACGTGCTCGTCCCAGTAGCGGGGCGCGTTGAACCACGGAAAGGCGATGCGGAAGGCGGGATCCTGCCAGCGCCTGGCCAGCCACGCGGCATAGTGCATGATCCGCAAGGTGCGTAACGCTTCAATCAGATGTAATTGTCGCGCATCGAACGGCCGAAATTCTGTGTAGCCGGCCAGCAGTTCTTGCAGCTGCGGCGTTTGTTCATCCCGGTCGCCTGACAAAAACATCCACAGGTCCTGAACGGGTGGACCCATCCGTGCATCGTCGAGGTCGACAATATGCAGCTTGCTGCCCGTGATCAGAACATTGCTGGGATGAAAATCGCCGTGTAGGCGAATCCCCGGCGGATCATCGGCGCGTGCATAACATCCTCGCATGCCGTTAAACAGGTGTTCACATACGCTCGTGTACGCCGGGCGGAGTTCTGCGGGAATAAAGCCTGATTCGAGCAGATAGTCGCGCGACTTTTCACCGAAGCTGCTCAGGTCCAGTTTTGGTCGGTCATGGAACGGGTGGGTCTCGCCGAGTCGGTGTATGCGTGCGACGAGACGCCCAAGTTGACGCAACAACTCCATGTTGTCGAGTTCCGGTGATCGACCGCCACGATACTGATAGACCGCGAAGCGGAATTCACCGTGACGGTGGAGAGTTTTGCCGTTGTGTACCAGTGGTGCCAGCACCGGAATTTCCTGCTGTGCGAGATCTGCTGAGAACTGATGCTCCTCCAGGATTGCATCATCCGTCCATCGGCCCGGTCGATAGAATTTCGCAACGATAGCGGATCGGTCGACCCGCCCGATTCGATAGACGCGATTTTCGTAACTGTTTAGCGCCAGTAGCCGGCCGTCACAGCGGTAATCAAGACTTTCGACCGACGTTAGAATTTGATCGGGCTGTAACTCCTGATAGGCAAGGCTGTTGTCGTCTATTCGGGACATTTTTAAGGCGCTTGATTGGAATGGGTCGAAGTGTAGCACTTCAATTCTCGCCGTCATTGAACGCGTACCATACCGTTAGGCGTGCTGCGTCCTTCCTTAATTGAAACGGGTTCGGCAGCCCCGGCCGGCTATCGGTGGTGTTCGCAGTTCAGACCGAGTTACGAGCCGGCGCTAGTTAGGTATTAACTCTTAATTCGCGGGTTGCCGCGTAGTTACTTTTAAAACCCTTACCGTGATCCGGCCAATCGTATGTCCATTTTGGGCGTAATTGGGGAATCGCCGGACAAGAAAAAATCCGGCTCTAAGCCGGGATTCTCCATCCAGCAAGATAGCTATCTGGGGAAAGACCGGACGAGGTTTGTTGTGGCCACTTCCGGCATCTTTGTATTCCTGTGACGCAAAAGCGGTGCTAGCATTTTTATGGTTCCACGGATCTCATAATCGAGAATGCGCGTTAATTTCGCGCCTATGTTTAAGGGCCGTCCGGATCCTTTCTGTCGCGGGGTTCAGCATACTGCCCCAACTGATTTTTCGAAAATTCCATGCTCCATAGTAATCCGGTTATGATCAGCGGTTAACCCAACGCCTGCGGTGACGTACCTCGTCACCGAAGAATTCTACTTTCGGAGATCTGGCATATGGATCAAGGCGCCGCACTAATTAAAGAAGACTTTGGATATTCAAACGCTTTACGGTCGGTTCTAGACGGGCTTGATGCAGAGGACTGGGTTCCGACCCATCCGGATGGCCCCTACAAATCAGACGGATGGAGAGTCGTGCCATTTGTAGAATATGGGCGGGAAACCCCTATGATTGAACGATTTCCGGTTATGGCCAAAGTTTTGCAGGAATTTAAATGCCCCGTGAAAATGATGGTCTACTACAACATGTTTCCGGGTGCGAAAATTCATCCACACCGTGATACCTCAGGCACCCTGGAGCTTGGATTCCTGCGATTTCATGTGCCTATAACGACTAATCAGGGGGTGGATTTTCTTGTAGACAACGTTGCCGTCCCAATGCAAGAGGGTCAGCTTTGGGCATTGAACACTTCACATAAGCATGCTGTGTCTAATCTAGGTAATAGCGAACGTGTCCATTTGGTGTTGGAGGTTGAAGTGAATCAGTGGGTGAGGTCCGTGCTTCCTCGTCGTACGTATCGATACTACTTGCATGTGATCGGATTCGGAGGTGTGGTCTTGGCGAAAACAGCAGGAGCTCTATTCAGGCCGGCCCGATTTGCTAACTATCTTCGGACTGCGAAGGCGCGACTAGCGTACAGGAGAAACCGGGGACGGGAGAAGGTCGAAGGAGGAAGTTAGAAGTCAGGCTTGCTGTAGCATGTCACCCCGCCCATCACCCATGCCCCGGTCCCGGACAGAGCCTGAGCACGATGGTCAGTGCTGCGTCCTCTTCGTCACCTCCGAGCGATTAATCATGCAACACGTCGCTGCTTAACAGGTCCAATGCAAGATTTCCAGAACGTTCAAATTACTTGTGTCGGTCATTCGGGCTCGTCACTCCTGAACCTGGTCCTCGGCGCCCACTCTCAAATTACGTCTACCGGGGAACTGATGAGTCTCCAAAACGTATACAGCTACGAAAATTGTGCTTGCGGACGTCGATTGAACAACTGTCCCTTTTGGCAAGAAGTGATCGACCTAGTCACCACGGCTGTCGCCATCCCTCCTGATAGATTCAGCCATGCGCTGCCGATGCGAGATGGAGCGTATCGTCATCGTCGCACCGCCGCTCAGCGGTGCCATGAGTTGCTGCTCCTCACAGCCAATCGTCACACACTGCCCATCTTCAAGTCACTCGTCGGCGGCGTCCGCCGCAGTCTATTCGCAGCATCTAACAACTACGATGTTCTGGCTGCTGTAGCGAGACTGGCAGGGACGCCCGTCGTCGTTGATTCTAGTAAGAATCCCTTCCGCACCCGTTCATTATTTTTTGCGCACCCAGATGATTTGAGAGTAATCCATATGGTTCGCGATGGCCGCGCAGTCGCGCGCTCTTGGGTCAAGGCGTATGGCAAGTTTGATTACGCTGGAGCAGCAAGACAATGGTTATATCGCGACAGTGCCATCAGAATGGCGATCCGCGACATTCCCGAGAGTCGCCGCATACGTTTACGTTACGAGGACCTATGTAGGAGCCCGGAAACTGCCCTTGACCGAATATGCGACTTTCTAGGGTTGGAATACGAACCAGAAATGATCTCGTACCTAGCCGGCGACCGTCATGATGTCCACATCAACCTTCGGCCTCTTCATCAGCAGTCGGAGATCCAACTTGACGAGAGGTGGAAGGAAGAGGTTACGTCAGATCAGATGTCCCGGTTTGCTCGCATTGCGGGAAAACTGAATCGTTTGTATGGTTACAAATAGCGTTGGCGATAACTGGAGTTCAACCATTCTAATAAAAGATGTTGCTTGAATGTTGGTGCGAGCAAAATAGACATCGATGACGCCGATGTCGTGGAACGCATTTTCAGGCGCCTGAAGGTATAGGATCCGATACCACCTTCGACCTTACCAGTCACCACGCTTTGTAATAGCCAGTGAGCGCTTAGCAGCAGCGCAAATGTGTTGTCAATTAACCGCAGTGCTTGGCTTTCTGTTCTCAAGCTTGAAGGTGAAACTGCAGGAAGTGCTGACTCAAGGTCGATGCCCGATCTACCATGGCATGATTGCCCCGTTATACATAACGAGCCTGCCTTTCATCTCCGGCTCCAATGCTGCGATCCGGGCGATGACGAGAGAGGCGCTTTTTTCGGCGCTAATTGATTTTCCAGTCCATCCGGAATCGCGCATTAGCTGTGTATCCACACGGCCAGGAGAAATCATCGTGACGATGATCCCGGTGTCATCAACATCTTTCTGCATTGTCCCCATGGCACTCAAATGGGCGGCTTTGCTCATTTTCATGAAGTAATGACCGCCGAACATTTGGCCAATGGTCATCGTACCCATGCCGCCGCCAAGGCTGACGATTTTTTTCTGGTTGCTGGCTGCTACGTTGTCCAGGAAGGCTTCGCTGACCCGCAGAGCTCCGATCGTGTTTACGTCGAATACCCGCTTGAGTTCTTCGAAATCGAAAGTACCCAGGGTTTGCTTCTCCAGCGTGCCGTAAATTCCGGCATTGTTGAGCAATACGTCGATCGGTTGACCGCGATATGCAGCGGCAACCAAGCGCACGTCGCTGTCGCTAGTTACGTCCAGTTCTTCGATAGCCACTTGGTTATATTCACTGGCCAGTGATTGCAGTGCATCCGCCGCTCGTGGATTCCTGCATGTTGCAATCACGTTCCAACCTGTAGCGGCGTATTGGCGGGCAAATTCCAGGCCGAGCCCACGGTTTGATCCTGTGATCAGGATCGTCGGGCTATCTGGGTTAAGTGCTGCTTCAATCGGTGTGAGGATAAATAAAGTCAACAGGGCACTGCATAAGCATGTCCTAAACGCTACGATCACTGGAACCCCCTTTTCGTTTTTCTACTGATATCAATAGCTAGAATCCGCAGCATTGTCGCAGAAATTTTTGGAGCGCGGCGAAGTGATGGTTTATCGACTCAAACGCAATCCGCTTCCCCCGTTCGGCATCTTGTGCTTTCGGATGCGCGGTATGCTGACGATTGGCGCAGCAATGCGCCGGGGTTTCATCAATGCGGCTAACCTACGATGGGTTTTCGAGCAGCTTGACCGGCGCGTCGCTGTTCACGGCACAAATGCGCTGTCGAACAGCTGGCCGTGGTTCGCTCTCTACACCGAACTCGTAGGCCACAACATTCAGCAGGGGATCGAATACGTTGAGCAGCTCTCCCGGCCGTAGCAGGTAGTCGGGGTTACTTGGTCGACCATAGCGTTGATTTCCCTGAGCGAAGCTTGCATAGATCAAGACACCTCTGGCGTTAAGGGCTTGGGCTAGTTTTCTCAACAGCGGTCGATGCAGGTAGTTGACCACCACGATTCCGTCAAACGATTGTCCTGGAAACGGCCATTCCTCTCCCTCCAGGTCGGCTCGTAGCGTTTCGATTGTCGCCACGGGCTCGAGGCTAGCCAGAGCGGATGCTTTGATGTCGGTTGCAATGATGCTAAACCCGAGGTCGTTAAGGTAGCGGGCATGGCGGCCATTGCCGCAGGCCAGATCCAACACCCGGCCGTGTTTCGGTATCAGGGGTGCCCAGCGTTCGACCCAGCGCGACACCGCATTGGGCATACCTTGCCCGTTGACTGGGTCGTTCATGGTATTGGCAGGATCGTGCTGGCCACTTGGATGCAGCAAAGGTTCATCGGCGGTTTGTCGATGTCAATCCCTGAATAGATGCCGCCGCTGACACAATAGCGGGCCGACGATGGCCCCACTTCGATTGGGTCCGATCAAATAGATGAGCCAACGATAAATCGGTCAGCATGTCCTGCGTGTTCCGCGATTTTGACGGATTGATTGCTCATGTTTTTTAGTTGTGTTTGCTTGGGTAGTATAGGAGTTGTGCGCGGTAACTTCGCTACCAGTTTTTCAGCGGTCTTAGATGAGGCTATTCCGCCTCGATGTTGGGTCCTGCCTGCGCCTTCGCTATAGTGGTGGAAGCCGTCCCAAGGGGCGTCGGTTCCGCGACGATTGGCGTATCCACCAGAAAAGGTTGGGACGTCTGAGCACGGTACCGGTCTTCAGGCTCGCTGGATTTTAGGCCAATTTCTGGAAAATGCAGCAGAACCGCGTATGCTCGAAACCACAGTGAAATAGTCAGCCATTGCTGTGATAAAAGTCACGCACTTAAAAAGATAGAGGGTACGATCGATGGGAAGTAAAATATTGGTTTTCGGGGGCACCCGGGGCACTGGCCTCGAAGCGATAAAGTTGCTTGTCGCGCGTGGTGATCGGGTGACAGTCATGGCGCGATCTGATTCTGATTGCAGCGGGCTTGAGCCACTGAACGTGAATATAGTAGAAGGCAACGCGCTGGATCGCGCCAACGTTGAAGCAGCGTTTGCAGCAGCGAAGTTTACCGCCGTGATTAACAGTCTCGGTGGCAAGCGGGGTGAGACTCGCCCCGACCTGGAAGGAACTATCAGTATTGTCGATGCCGCGGAGGCAGCAGGAGTCCGGCGTATTGTCATGGTTTCGGCTGTTGGAGCGGGCGACAGTGCGGATGCGCTGTCGCCAAACGCATGGAAATTCCTAGGGCCGGTCATTGAGTTGAAGACGCAGGCCGAAGACCGTGTCACAGGTAGTGATTTGGACTACACGATTCTGCGGCCAGGGGGTATGGGATCAGATCCCGCCACCGGCACGGCGATCAGGACCGAGGATCATTCAGTGATGGGCATGATCAATCGGGAAGACCTCGGGCGCTTGGTGGTTGAATGCCTGGATGATGACAGCACTATCGGCCACATCTATCATGCGACCGATCCCGGGATCGATAAGCAGCCGCCGCTGCAACGGGGTGAGCCGCTTGGTACTGGCCCTAAGCCCTAAAGATCTGCCGACGCGCTGCGACTTAATCGCGCTCAGCTGACAGATAACGACGGTCAAATCAGACCACGTTAGGTGAAAACTTCC
>JAYZJE010000269.1:0-4348 GCA_036164895.1 Pseudomonadota bacterium | reverse complement strand
AAACGTTTTCATTCTATGGCCCCTGGACTCCATCCATATAGGAGATGCAACCGCCGAAAAGTAGAGGATCTTACTTAACAGGCAGGTTTTTTGCAATTTGCCAAGCCCGGAACGGCACCTACGATTGGGCCGTTCCGGGCCTCCGCCAACAAACCGCGCAACCCGAGTTATTCAGCGCTGCAGTCTCGCGAATGTTCAACGCACAGATCGGGTAGCGGAGTAGAATAGTCGGATGTCTGCAAACCGAATCGGTTTTCTTGATCGATGCATTACCGAACTGGATACGGCACTTCGGGTAAGTTATGCCCAAGCACGAACCAGCGCGGCGAACCCGGCTGACGATACGCCACCAGCCGATGCTGAACTCAGTGCAACCGAACGAGATTTCTCGGCCCGGCTGATGCGGGTCAACCATTCCGGCGAAGTTGCCGCGCAGGCTCTATATCGAGGTCAGTCGCTGGTTACCGGAGACTTGGCTTTAGGTCAGAAATTACTCAAGGCTGCCGATGAAGAACACGCGCATCTAGCCTGGTGTCAGAGGCGTATCAACGAACTTGGCGGTCGCGTCAGTTATCTGACTCCGCTCTGGTATGGCGGGTCGTTTCTGATCGGCATCGCGGCCGCCCTTGCTGGTGATCGGACCAGTCTCGGCTTTTTAGCGGAAACGGAAAAGCAGGTCACGGAACACTTGGACGGCCACTTACAGAGACTCCCAACCAGCGACAAGCGCAGTCGAAAGATTCTCGAAAAGATGCGCGACGATGAGATCAATCACGGTACCAAAGCCATGGCCAGCGGCGGCAAAGAATTGCCAGAACCGGCCAAATTCGTGATGCGATGCACCTCCCGTATTATGACCGCTCTTGCTCACAGGCTCTGAAAGGCACTCCGGTCGGCTTACCCTCGGCAGCTGGAAGGATTAAAAAAGATGCCGGGTTATTAGGGGGGCCGTCTAGATAGTTGATAACCTAAAACCGCCGTGCAACGTTCCCTCGAAATGGCGGGTGGGATTCTGAGAGTTCTGAAGGAATAGGGCTCGTTTCAGCCAGCGGTATAGGCGCCAGCTATTTCTTAGCCTTGATTTACTGCTTCGTCAGCCATTATTTTTTCGACGCGACAGCGTTCAGTTCCTCACGCATTTGGTTAATCGTCGAGCTGTAATCCGGGCTACCGAAGATGGCAGATCCTGCAACAAAGGTGTCTGCACCAGCGACCGCAATCTGTCTGATATTGTCAATCTTGACTCCGCCGTCGATTTCCAAGCGGATATCCTGACCCAATGCATCGATACGTGCACGTACCCGGGCCAGCCGTGCAAGGCTCCTTGGAATGAAACTTTGACCGCTAAATCCAGGATTAACCGACATAATCAATATCATGTCGAGCTTGGTCAGCGAATCGTCTAGCCACGCTAGCGGCGTCACCGGGTTTAGGGCCAAGCCGGGCTTGCATCCCGCGTCCCGAATTAACTCAATCGTGCGGTCTACGTGATCGCTCGCCTCCGGGTGAAAACTGATGTAGGTAGCTCCCGCATTGGCAAAATTTGTGACCAAGCGGTCTACCGGTCGAACCATCAAGTGAACATCGATCGGTGCCGTCACTCCATAGTGACGAAGAGCCTGACACACCATTGGCCCAATCGTCAGATTCGGCACGTAGTGATTATCCATCACGTCAAAATGGATCATGTCAGCACCGGCCAGTAAAACCGAATCCACTTCCTCTCCTAAACGAGCGAAGTCGGCAGACAAAATAGACGGCGCAATTAAGTAGTCTGTCATGACAACTTTATAGTTACGGTAACGAACGGAATACTAGCATGCAGCCTATCTAATATTGCGGTTCTTCTTAATCATGTCGTAAGCCGCACGAATTTCCCGTGTCCGCTCCTTTGCCATTTCCAGCATCGAGTCCGGTAGGCCTTTCGCGACGAGTTTGTCCGGATGATGCTGATTCATCAGGCGTCGGTAGGCAGTCTTAACTTCCCGATCCGATGAGCTCGGCTCAATGCCTAATGCCTTGTGCGCCTGTTCCAGTTCCTGACGCTCGGTCTCTGCACGCATACCCGCCGAGCCAAAGCGTCGTCGGGCTATTAGCACCGCCTCAAGTTGCACCAGCTCGACCCGGCCCATATCCAGCTGGGTGCCAATGTGCCACAACAGTTCCCGTTCAGCTGCGTGGATACTGCCCTTGCTGAGCGCCATATCCATCTGGATCTCTACGAATTTTCGAAGTAACAATGGTTGACTCCGGCAAACTGCGCGCAGCCGGTTAACCTGCTGATCGATCGCAAATGCGGGGGTTTTACCGCGGGTAAACAGATCAATTGCCATCCTGATTTCTTCCGGACGCAGCTGCATCTGATGCATAACGTTGCGTGCGGCACGTATTTCTTCCTCTGAAACACGGCCGTCTGTCTTGGCTAGATGCCCCAGCACCAGAAACGTGGTTTCAAAAAAGATCTGCTGCCGGTTCCGACCGGAAACACGATCGATTCCACCTGCGCTCGACCTGAGTTTGAACCCACTGAGACCGCGGTCGAACAGGTGCCCCAGTGCCACGCCTAACAATGCGCCACTGATACTGCCGCGGAACAGAATAAAACCCAGCAGCCCGCCGCTTAATTTTCCCATCCAATACATTTAATCAGGCTATCGGAGTCTTCCGAAAAAATTTATACCCATTAATGCGAAAACAGACGCTACAATACCCGGCCCTGAGCGAGCGAAATCTGTGATACCGGATGGATATGATCGAGATCCCGGACGCGCTTTTCGAGTCGAGATTGACAGCGCTGCCCCGAATAAGTCAAGGCAAAGTGCGTGATATCTACTCTGTCGATGACGATCACCTCCTGATTGTTACCACGGACCGGCTTTCCGCATTTGATGTCGTTCTGCCTGACCCGATCCCAGGGAAAGGAGAGGTGCTGACGCGCCTGTCAAACTTTTGGTTCGGACGTACCACCGATATCGTAAATAACCATCTCAGCAAACTGCCGCTCGAAGACGTCGTCACGAATCACGAAGAGCGCACTGCCATCGCTAGCAGAGCCAGCGTGGTCCGGCGCCTAAAACCATTGCCAATCGAAGCCGTGGTGCGCGGCTATTTGATCGGTTCCGGCTGGAAGGACTACCAGATGACCGGGCAGGTTTGTGGCATTGAGTTACCACCAGGTATTGACCAAGCGGCGCAGCTACCCAAGCCGATCTTTACGCCGGCCACCAAAGCCGCATTCGGCAATCACGATGAGAACATTTCGTTCGAGAGGGTAATCGATGAAATCGGTCTGGAGCTTGCCCGGGCGGTTCGTGAACTGGCGATCGCAATTTATCGGCGAGGGTCTGAATACGCGATGCGGCGCGGCATTATCATCGCAGATACGAAGTTCGAGTTTGGCCTCGACACCGATGGGAAACTATACCTGATCGACGAAGTGCTAACGCCGGACTCGTCGAGGTTCTGGCCGGCCGACCAGTACCAGACCGGCATCAGCCCACCAAGCTTCGACAAGCAGTTCGTTCGCGACTACCTGGAAACGCTGGGATGGGATAAGACAGCGCCCGGACCCGATCTGCCGGACAGCATCATCCAAAAGACAGCCGAAAAGTATAGCCAGGCGCTGGATCTTCTGACGCGTGCCTGAAGGCTCAAACTGAAACGATCCCGCGCTGCGCTCCCGATTCATCGCTCAGGGTGGCGGGTATTTGCCGTCAATTGCCGGCAATCGTCATCTTGTCGATGAGGATAGATCCGGTACGGATACCGCCGCGGTAATCGGTATCTATTCCTATGGCGACAATGCCACGATACATATCGCGTAGGTTGCCCGCGATTGTGATTTCGTGCACGGGATATTGGATTTCCCCATTTTCAACCCAGAAACCGGCCGCGCCGCGTGAATAATCTCCGGTCACAATGTTGATGCCTTGACCCATCATTTCGGACACAAGAAACCCCCGGTCCATCGCCTTGAGTAGGTCGTTAAAACTTTCACCGGTGTTACTGACCTGAAGGTTGTGGATACCGCCCGCATTACCAGTAGTGACCATCGCCAACTTTCGGGCATAGTAACTCGCGAGCACGTAACCGCGGAGCACACCATTCTCTACCAGTACTCGATTCCGGGTCGCGACACCCTCGTCATCGAACGGTGCGCTGGCAAGACCTTTGGGGATGTGCGGCAGTTCTTCGATAATCACATGAGATGCAAATACTTCTTTGTCCAAAGCATCCAACAGAAAGGTTGCACGCCGGTACAAACTACTGCCCTTGATTGCAGCGATTAGAGTACCGAGTAGCCCGCGTGCCAGCCGGGCCGGGAAAATCACCGGTGTGCTGCAAGTAT
>JAYZJE010000268.1:0-3438 GCA_036164895.1 Pseudomonadota bacterium | reverse complement strand
TCGCGAAACATAAGCTTAAAGACTGGAGGCGATGGGCCCGATAGCGAACCCTATTTTGGCTATTTGCGAGCTGTTGGCGATCTGCGGCGGCTGCAGGCTACCGGTATCAATGTTGAAATGAATCTGGTACGTCTACTGGTCGCATGGTACGGAGGATTTCGCGGGCTTAGGGACGAGTGACTGTGCTTAAATCCGGGTTATTGAGCCTGCTTGCCTATAGGCCGTTCAGTCGCAACGGCAGCAAATCAGATCAAGCCTTAGGATTTCTGCCAACGTTGAAGGTCTTGCCATCCAGGCGACGGGCGGAAACGCTGCCCGTAACGGGTTTCGAGTTCCCTTAGGGTTGCAACGATTGAATCGATCCCCGTTTCGCGGGCGTAATTCAACGGCCCGCCGCGAAACGGCGCGAAACAGGTGCCAAAAATAACCCCTGCGTCCACAAGGTCCGCGTCTGCAACGACCTGGTCGTGAAGGCAGGCGGCAGCCTCGTTAAGCAGGGGCAGCATTAACCTGTCTTGTAGGCCAGGAGTTTCGACCTGGCGACTCAATCGAGGTTTGATTGGGAGCCCATCCTTATAGGAATAGAACCCTTGGCCTGATTTCCGGCCGAGCTTGCCCGCCTGCACGAGTTGACACAGGGGTGGCGGAACCTCTCGGTCTACAGTGCCGGTTAGGATCTCCGAAACGTGCAAGGCAATATCCAAGCCGATTGAATCGGCTAGCTCGATTGGGCCCATTGGCATGCCGAAATCGGTTGCCGCCGCGTCAATCTCAGTCGGGGAAACACCCTCCTTGATAAGCTCCATGGCCTCGCCCATGTATGGTGCAACGATGCGGTTGACCAGAAACCCCGGCGTACTCGCAGTCGGCAGAGGAAGCTTTCCAATCTGGCGAGCAAAGGCGGTCATTGTGGCAATGGCCTCAGCGTCGGTCTGTTCTCCATGAACTACCTCTACCAGTGGCATCTTCGCGACGGGATTGAAGAAATGCAAACCAATCAGACGACTGGGCGATTCCAGTTCGCTGGCCAGTTGCTCCAGCGGAATGCTGGACGTATTAGTTGCGAGCAGTGCATCGGGCCGCATTTGGGCCTCCAATTCGCGATACAAGGTCTGCTTGGCCTCGAGATCTTCGAAGATCGCTTCAATAATCAGGTCCGCCTTAGCGGCGCCATTACCGGAGGCATCGGATACAAGCCGACTGCGCGCCGCTTCGATGCTTGTCGCCTCTTTAAGGCGTCGGGTAAACAGAGTATCGGCTCGTTTGAGAGCTGCCGTGACGAATTTCTCCTCGCGATCCTGAAGGGTGACTTGAAGTCCTCTGAACGCGCACCAGGCAGCAATGTCGCCACCCATTAAACCGGCGCCAACCACATGTACCTGATTTACTGCAGGCTGCCGCACTTGGGCAGATTTTTTTAATCGATCCTGCAGAAAAAATACGCGGACCAGGTTTCTTGATGTCGGCGTCCGAATCAGCCGTGCAAAGGAGCGCGCTTCGGCTTCATAAGCGGCGTCGCCACGGGCACCGTACTGATGCCACAGATCGATAATTGCGAAAGGCGCTGGATAGAAATCAATTCGGGCCTGTTTGGCGGTCTGCCTGCGCAGTATGTGAGCGACGATGGTACGCAATGGAGCCATAGTTAGCAGCCGGTCGATCAACGGCGCCGATTGTCGCGGTGGTGGGGACCGCACCAGTTTCTTGGCTGCGGTGCGCCAGTCTGCTGGCCTGACCAGGCCGTCCACCAGACCGATTCGCTTTGCCAGGCTTGGGAGGACAGATTTGCCGGTCAGTATCAGCGGCATAGCCTGACGTACCCCGAGCAGTTGCACAGCGCGTATGGTTCCGCCAAAACCCGGGTGTAGCCCGAGTTGCACCTCGGGCAGCCCTAGCGTGCGTTGATCGCTTGCGGTTGCGAGACGATAGTTGCAGGCAAGGGCAAGCTCCAGCCCCCCGCCGAGGGCAAATCCATTAATCACGGCCACCGAAGGGCAGGGGAGTTGATCCAATGCGTCAAATATTCGTTGCCCTCGACGACCGAGATCGTAGGCCAGTTCTTCGGAATCAATGTCAGGAAATTCATTAACGTCGGCACCGGCAATGAAGCCGTTGGACTTGCCTGAATAAATGATCAGACCCGTCGGTGGTGCTGCGGACAGGTCGGCTACGATAGATTCCAGTTCGAGCAGGATTTCGCGCGTTAGCACGTTGGTGCTTTCTGACTTCCTGTCGAGGCACAACCAAGCAAGCCCTTCGGTGTCTACTTTTAGTTGCCAGTTATTGGCGGCGGAATCCCAACCGTCACTTCCTTTTTTGCTGATGTTGGTTGCACTCATTTCGAAACGGTCACCTCGAAGTCACAGAGCAGTGGGAGATGGTCGGAAAAAGTGACGTTTGGGATAGAAAAGTCTCTGGTGCTGATCCCTTCGCTATAGAGGATGAAGTCCAGCTCCATGCGTGGGGTACGGCTGGGGTAAGAGGGGATCCCATCGCTGTTGGCGTTGCGTAACCCAGCCGCCTTCATAAATAAAAATATTTCATTTTCGCCCCAGAAGGTATTGAAATCGCCAGCAACGATAACGGGTTTTTTAGAACGGTTTACGAGTTCATAAAGATGCCGCAACTGAACGTGCCGATGCCGGTACTTCACAGAGAGGTGCACGAGAAAAATCGCAACGTTATTCAATTCCAATTCAATAATGAGTCGCTTGATGCCCGTGTCGAAGTAATGAAATCGTTCACCATGGATCCTCGGTGCAGCGAGGAAGGCGTTAGCCTGTTTGCGTAGTATCGGCAGTAAGTGGTTGACCGAGTCTTCACCGTATTTACATTGATAACTTGAATAATGGCCTATCGTTTTTGCGATCGTTTCAGCTTGATTGACGCCTCCGCTGCGCACGGAACCCGTGTCGACTTCTATGAGACCGACGATATCCGGATCCTGTTTCTTGATGAAATCGGTGATCCGGTTAAGTGTTTCTGAGCCGCTGAATAGATATTTGGTACCGGGCAGAAGCGCGGCCGTGGAATCTCCCATCCCTATCGCGTACCTGATGTTGTATAGCAATAATCGCATACGTGTCACAGTTTAATGCCTTAACCCGTGCCATTTCATCCGCTTTTAGACGGAAATGGGGCTAGGATCACGCGTTGCCGCAGTTCTTGCTTGCAGGAGACACCAGCTATATCGAATAAGTGGCCTATTCCAGGTATTCGTTACCATGTCTTCCGGAAAGGTGAAGACTACGCTAGAGCCTTTGAAAGCCTTGAGAAGAAAAAAAATTTTTCTAGCAGAACTGCGACAAGTGGGACAATGCGCTTTAACTTATAGCTAGATGTTTCGCGCGGATGAGGCCCGCATATGAGCAGCGAGCATATACATAATGAGTGGGTGGTGCCGGCGGTGAGCTAGCTGGCCCCAAAAACGTAAGCTTT
>JAYZJE010000267.1:0-4163 GCA_036164895.1 Pseudomonadota bacterium | reverse complement strand
ACCATTCATATATGCATCTTCCGCTTCAGTTTATGGTAGCGGACGGGCGTTTCGCGTAAGCCCAGATTGTGAGCATCCGATTAACCTATACGCTTATTCCAAGCTTCTGTTTGATCAATATATTCGTCGCCAGCTGGTTAAAGCCAAATCACAGATCGTCGGGCTGCGATATTTCAACGTGTATGGTCCACGCGAGCAGCACAAGGGTGGCATGTCCAGCGTTGTATACCATTTTAACCAGCAGCTAATCAGCGGTAACGAAGTTAGGCTTTTCAAGGGCAGCGATGGCTATGCTGACGGCGAACAAGAACGTGATTTCATTTATGTTGACGATGTTGTGGATGTGAACCTGTGGTTTCTAAAAAATCCTGCTTTTTCAGGCATTTACAATTTAGGCACCGGGGAGTGCGCGACGTTCAATGCGGTAGCGCGCGCGGTAATAACGTGGCACGGGCGTGGCCGGATTCAATATATCCCCTTTCCGAAAGACCTCATTGACGGTTACCAGAGCTATACCTGCGCAGACATTAGCGGGCTTAGAAAGCCTGGCTATGGCAAACAGTTTGTGAAAATCGAAGAAGGCGTTCGGCGGTATCTTGATTCACTGCGATCCGAAGAGGTCACTTGAACTGACCCTATGTGCGCAAATGGGAAGATGTGCACGCGAGCGGATCGCGACACGATTCCGCGTAGAGGATTCGGTAAACCGGACGCGGGCATTGCTGGAAAAGTTTTTTTCCGGAAAAAACGGTCGCAGCTAGATTTGATGCTGAATGCGCAAAAATTATTGGTAGTCGGACCGTCCTGGATCGGCGACATGGTCATGGCCCAGTCGCTGTTCAAATTGCTTAAGCAACGCGAACCGGAGACCAGAATCGATGTGCTTGCTCCGGCTTGGTCAGAACCGTTACTTGCCCGCATGCCCGAGGTGCATAGGTCCATTACCATACCGGTTACTCATGGTGAGCTTGCGCTGGGCAAGCGGATTGCAGTCGGTCGCCGGTTACGGAACGAACATTACCAGCAAGCGATTGTCATGCCCCGTTCATTAAAGTCCGCGCTGGCGCCATTTTTTGCTGGGATATCGGTTAGAACCGGGTTCAAAGGCGAATGGCGCTACGGTCTGCTTACCGATATTCGGCGTCTGGATAAAGTGTCCCTCGATCAGACCGTGAAACGGTTTCTTTCTCTCGGGTTAGAGCCCGGTGAGCCGCTACCCCCGCTACCGTTTCCGGCTCTGCGCATCGATGAGAATAACCGTGCCGGGTTGTTGCGGCGTCTCAATTTGACGGCAAATCCCGCTCCGGTGGCCATGATGCCCGGCGCGTCCTTTGGGCCTGCCAAGTGCTGGCCGCTGGAACATTACGCCGAACTGGCACGCAGAGTGCGAGCTGAGGGGCGGCCGATCTGGATCCTCGGCGGGAAGCAAGACCAAGCTGCCGGTAAATTGATACAGGCAAAGGATTTATCCGGGATCCACAACCTGTGTGGACTCACCCGCCTCGAAGATACCGTGGACCTGCTGTCCTTAGCTGCGGTAACCGTGACTAACGATTCCGGTCTCATGCATGTTGCTGCCGCGACTGCAAAACACGTTGTGGCAATCTTTGGATCCACGAGCCCAAAATTTACTCCGCCCCTGACGGAACGCAGGACGGTCCAATACCTCGGATTGGATTGCAGTCCCTGCTTCGAGCGCGTATGCCCGCTCGAGCACTTCCGGTGCATGAAGGACATTAGCCCGACTGCAGTCCATGCGGCGCTTATGAGGCTAGGCGGAGAATATTAAACGGCGCCAATTCGGGGTGTCGGCAATTTCGCAGCGGGACCAAGCAGGTCAAGGTAAGCGCGTGCCTTCCCGATATACATGCATGACTGACGGCGTCGGTGAATACCATCCACGCTGAAAACGGAGGGAATCTAAACTCTTGGCGGCCGACAGGGTCACCCTGGAATGTGGGGGTATCTTTCATGAAGTTGTGAAACTTGCGCATTGCGCGGTCATAGGGGCTGCTGTCGATGACTATCGCCTGCGGCAGACCGATGCGACTCAATCCCTTCAGAATAGAAGTGCGCAATCGGCCCATCGCACCTTTGTCCAAATGGCCGGGATCGTTTCCTACGCCGCTCAGACCAGCTTGCTCAGCGTATTTCTCGAATAGCTGCCCAAAACTGCCCTTGCTTACCCAGACCCGGTCCTCGGTCGGGTTGATGTTTACGAAGAAACGGAGAACACGGTTTCCGTTGGTTGCTCCATAGGCGCCGGCGTCGACATGGATCAATTCGTTGCTCGCGTGACGGTTCAGGCTACGTCCTTTCTCCTCAAGCGGCCGGAAGCTGCTTGTCCCAATTTTCGCTCCGTGGAACAAATCCGGTATTGTTTGAACGAGGAAGGCACTTACCAAACTACTGTGGTTGCTTAACACGCGGCGTGAAAGGCTATGGAGTGGTGTACCTTTTCGCAATCCGTAAACCTGATCGCTTTGCGGATAGTAGCTGGCGTTTTTTCGCTTTAACTGTGCAGGCAGTTGTTCCCGGAGATTCTCTAGATCACCGGTATCCGGCAGTGCAATGGGGCATTCGGGAAAATATACAATTCTGGCATTCTCCAGCGCATCCGATATCTCATGTGAACCAGCCGCTTGAAGTCTTGATTGACTGAAAGTTTCCAGCATGATTGACTTGGGATTCCAGGCGGCGTCTGAGCCCTGTTTCGTGCGTTGGCTAATACCGCTGAACTGCCGACAGCCTATCCGATCGGAGAAGCATGTCAATCTTTGCCGTGACGTCCTCTGCACGTATCAGTTCCATGGCATCCGGGTCGCGCACCCGCTGCCCCCAGCGTAGCAAATCCACGGACTTGCCAAATTCTCTATTTACTGCCTCGGGGTAGCGGTTGACGACCAGATCCTGCGAGTTGTAAGGACCGGTGCGTCCTGGGTTGGAGGTTGCGTAAAGGCCGATAACGGGGGTGCCCACCGTCGTTGCCATGTGTGCCGGACCGGAATCGGGACAAATCAGGAAATCGGCCCGGTCGAGGAGCGCTAGAAGCTGTTTAAGGGTGGTTTTACCAATCAGATTTTTTACGGGCACGCCGGCCTCGGCGGTTATAGTGGCGCCGTATTCCTGTTCAATTCGTGTCCGAGCTCCGGTAAGAATAATCTCGGCACCATAGGCCTGATGTGCATATTGAGCGATGGTGGCAAAATGTTTGGCGGGCCAGTTACGGTAATTCCGAAACCTTTGGCTGGTGCAGGGGCTGATTGCTAAGACCAACTTTGATTCCCCGACTGTGTCACTCGCAAACCGGCGATCGGAATCGGGAATCGGGATATCCCAGCGTAGTGCCGGGTTCTGTAGGCCAAGTAACTCGACAAAACCGAACAGCCCCTCCATTACGTGTTGTTCCGGGCGCCAGGGTATGCGCTGATTCGTAAACATCCATTGGTAGTCCCGGGCGCGCTGCCTGTCGAAACCAATACGAGTGCCTGCCGGAATGATGCGACTAACCAAATTGGCACGCATGGAAGCATGCATGTGGAGTAATAAAGAAAACCTCTTGTCCCGCAATCGCGCCCTGATTTTCCGCAGGCCGTGAATTCCGCGGCGTTTGTCGAAGGTGATAAAATCAACGCCGTCTACACCGTTCATCAAATCAAATTCTGTTTTGCCTATAACCCACGTGATTTGGGTTTCCGGCCAGGCCGACTGAATTGCTCTGATGACGGGTAGCGTGTGGCAGCAATCCCCTATAGCGGACAGCCGGATGACGCAGATTGACTCCGGCGGTGATTGATTTGAGAGAGACATACGTAAGTGACAGAATGCATCGAGAAACTTGGGGAGAGCGTAATCGTATACGATGATTCTCTTGTCAGCCAAATCAGCGAAGCGCTGTTTGATCCACTGAGCTGGGACGCAGCTGTTCCGGTGGCCGGTGTTGCCGGCGGACGGGGCACAACGCTGTTTGTGCAGCACGGAGGACAGGACTGGGTTCTGAAACACTATCACCGCGGCGGCACGGTGATGAGAATTTTGCGGGATCAATTTCTATGGACAGGCTGGGAGTCTACTCGCCCAATGCGGGAGTGGAAGCTTCTGAGCCACTTGCAAAAACTTGGTTTACCTGCGCCGGTGCCCGTTGCTGCTCGGTGCGTTAGAGG
>JAYZJE010000266.1:0-3049 GCA_036164895.1 Pseudomonadota bacterium | reverse complement strand
TGGATCCGGCAGCGTGCCGTACCACATGCTGGCACCGAACCCGGCGGTGAAGCCGAGTTGGGTCACCTGCTCGCCAAAATCGGGCGCACTGGCACCGGACTTGATCTTGTTATCATCAAACACATTGTTGACATAAGCCAAGACGTCCCAGTTATCGGCCTGGAATCCAAACCGGATATCGGTCAGCCAGTAATCTTCCCAATAGGTAAAATTATCAGCGCTCTCGAAGCGCTTGTCCTGCCACGTGGCATTGCCTTCGATAAACCAGTCCACCCCGGTGTTTAACAGCGGACGTTGCAGGCGAAACTGCGTCACGAAAGAATTTTTCGGCGTACGCTCCAGCTGATGGCCGTTGAGATTCAGCGAGCAGGCCGGATCGCCATTGGCGGAGTCGGTCTTATCATCAGGATTCGGACCCTGGCGACCGGTGTACACGATCGGGCATTCGCCGACAGTTGAAGCGCGTATAGCAGACGCCGTCTCGTCGATGAAGTCGGTGTAGGTCGGATCGAGCCAAGTATAGGCGGCGCTGATACTCAAGCCCTCAAGGAATGACGGTTGCCACAGCGCATCGAACTCAACGCCCCAAACCTCGGCAGCCGCGGCATTGACGACGCGTGCTTGCGAGACCCACTCTCCGGGAGAAGCTTCGACCAGCACCTGAGTACCGATTTGCTTATCGGTGTAGTCTTGGAAAAAGAACGCGCCGTTCAATAACAGGTCGCCGGCCGCCCGCCAGTTGGTCTTGGTACCGATTTCCCAGGCGTTCATCTCCTCTGGCAAAAAGCGCTGATCTTCGATCGTAGCCGCCGCATTGCCTCCTGATGTCATGGTGATACCGCCCGGTTTTTGCGCGTGGGCCCAGGAAAAATACAGCATCGCGTTGTCCGCCGGCACCCACTCAAAGGTTATCTTGGGTGTATGAAAATCAGACTTCTCGGTTCCCGAGATGATGGCGTAGTCATTGAATGTGGCGCTGTTCGGGTCAATATCGCCTGGTTCGTCGAAATTAACGGCTGTACACAGCGCATCGAAATAAGTCCCGTCACCCGGGGTACCGTTAAGGTTTTCCACCCGCATTGGAGCAAACGAAAGTCTCCCCAGCGCAAATTGAAGCATGGCACAACTGCTCTGGTTGGGCCTACTGATGTCGAACGTTTCGTTAACGTAACGATCTTCCAGCGTCAGTTTCCACTGATTGCTGATCTGCCACTCCAGCATTCCATATAACGACCAATGCTCTGTGTCGGCCGTCCAGGTAGTCACCGGGAATGGAGCCAGCTGAGAAAAATACTGCTGTATCGGGAGGACCGGTCCAACGACCGGTTGACCGCCGCCGAAACCGCCGTTTGTCCCACCGTCACAGATGTTGTCCACCGCGACAATATCCTCCGTTCCGACCGGCTGAAAACGATTGTTGACGGTTAGATTCCTGCCGAACGGTGAGCACCCGATAATGTAGCCCGAAGAACCAGCCTTTCGGCTTTCATCCCAATACAGAGCACCTGCGGTGAACTGGATCGGGCCGTCGAAATTGGATGCCCAACGCAGCTCCTGACTGAACTGTTTGGTATTGACTTCATAATGAGATTCCCACAAGGAAAGGCTGGGGTCCGGCCGGCCCCGTGCCTGGAAGGACTGATCGATCCAGTCGCCGGTGTCCGCGTCCGAATATCCCGTTACCGACGTCAGCGTGCCGCCTTTGCCGGCTTCGCCAATATCCCAGTTCATCGTCAGAGTGCTTCGCAACAGCTCCATTGTCGAACCTGGATAGTCCTCTCCGGTCAGCGGATTTTCGCTGTGGGTAACCGCTATGCCGTCAGCGTCGCCATAACTTTGCGGCACGCAGTGCCCCGGTCGCCGCTCGCCGGTGGCAGGGTCAATCGGGCTGGACAGCAGAGAACGGTCAGTCGCAGGGTTATAAAATGTACCCAGCGGCTGCGGCACGCCCCCTCGTTCGAACGGCCCCTGCGGGCAAAACAGGTCGAAATCCCGCAAGCCCGTTCCCAAGCCCCCGATAGAACCACCGGCGCCGTTGCCGAAAGTCAGCGTATTCGGCGAATACAGCAGCAGGTCTTCTTGTGAATCGGCGTGAATTTTTACCTGCGGCCGCGGGTCGAACTCGTCATCGCTGTAGGCCACCCGAAGCTTCAATTTAAAGTGGTCGACTGGCTCGTAGACGCCGGTCAGCGCCAGCCCGTAGCCTTCCCCGCCACCGACATCGTCCCCGGATATGCTGTTGTCGTAGAAACCGTCTTGGGACCAGTAAACACCGTTAGCGAGAAGGCCGAAAACGTCGCCGCCAACGGGGCCACCGAGGGAACCCGTGAGTTGGAAAATACCGTCCTGGCCCACTTCGACGCCGACCTTGGATGAAAACTCATCGCCCGGCTCTTTGGTCGTATAGGAGATGGCACCGGCGAATGCTGCGCGGCCATACAGGGCACTCTGAGGACCCTTCACCACCTCGATGCGCTCCACGTCGTTGAGCAGTCGCGTGTTCGCGAGCATACCGGACCCGGAAGCGACTTGGTTTTCCGTGGTCGTGTCAACGCCATCGACCAGCATAGCGACATTGGACCGGCCACGCGTGTTCACCAAACCGCGGATCGTGATCCGTGTGTCGGCTTGCGTGAACCCGGTGTCCATCTGCACGCTTGGATCAAGCTTGGCGACATCGAACATACTCACGATGTTCTGCCGCTGGATCATCTCGGCGTTGATTGCCGTCACGGCAATCGGAAGCTCCTGCAGATTTTCCTCACGCCGACGGGTCGTGACGACAATTTCCTCGATTTGCGCCCAACCGTCAGTCGGCACCAATACCGCCGACGGCAGTGCAACGATGATTGCTGTGGTAATACCCGCAAACGACTTACAATTCAGCATCGATCTACCTCCACCCAAAATGAAACTACGCCTTACTAGCGCGGATGCCAACGACACCCGCTGCCGCAAACTTGTCATCACAGATCCGCGCTGGGCCCAGATACCCGCGCCTTGATTTCACCACGCTGAGCCAGACCTGTGGTGATTTCGACACGAATCG
>JAYZJE010000265.1:0-4116 GCA_036164895.1 Pseudomonadota bacterium | reverse complement strand
GGGTCATTTGCGACATGATTCTTTATTTCCGCGGCGATTCACCCGGTTTTGCTCCCATCGGCCTTAAGGGTTTCGATGACAATGCTTTGATTTGTGTAGACGCAGATCTTTGCGGCTATATTGAGTGCTTTGTAGACAATTTTTTCGGCGCTGAGATCTGTATTTTCCAGCAATGCCTGCGCGGCCGCTTGGGCAAAAGGTCCGCCTGATCCGACAGCCATCAAGTCATTCTCGGGCTCGATAACGTCGCCATTTCCCGAAATAATCAGAGATTTTTCTGCATCGGCAACACATAGTAGAGCCTCCAGGCGGCGCAAGCGGCGATCGGTACGCCAGTCCTTGGCTAATTCGATTGCGGCCCGGGTGAGATTACCGTACTGCTCGAGTTTGCCCTCGAACCATTCGAACAATGCAAACGCATCCGCGGTGCCGCCGGCAAATCCGGCCACGACCCGGTCATCGGCCAGCCGTCTGACCTTACGCGCGTTGCTTTTGACCACGGTGTTACCCATGGTTACCTGACCGTCGCCGCCGATGGCGACGACACCGTTTTTGCGTACCGACACGACTGTCGTGCCGTGAGTCTGCTCCATCTGCGGATCCTCTCTGGCCCGTGATTTGCGCGAATATCCGGGCTCTTATTCTCGGCGTTTCCCGGGGAACACCCGGCTGTCATATACGGCCATTCTATTTGACTTGCCGGCGCGCTCTTGGGTGTGATTTATCGTATATCTGGGCAAGGTGCTGAAAATCAAGGTGAGTATAAATTTGTGTGGTGCTGATGTCGGCATGCCCGAGTAGTTCCTGCACCGCTCTTAGGTCCCGGCTGGATTCCAGCAGGTGGGTGGCAAAGCTGTGGCGGAACAAATGCGGGTAAATCCGCTGGGGTAGCCCCGACTCGCGCGCACGGAGTTTGACCCGTGCCTGCACTGTCCGTGGGCTGATTCTGCACCCACGGGGGCCAATAAACAGGGCCATTTCTTCGACTAGGGCCAAATTTGCGCGAACCCGCAACCAGCCAGATAAAGCTGTTCGAGCCCAGCGGCCAACTGGCAGGATGCGGGTTTTGTTGCCTTTACCGGTAACTCTGACGGTACCGTCTGCCAGAGCTAAATCGCCCAGATCCAGTCTTACCAACTCGGCCAGCCGCAGACCCGAGGAATACAGTAGTTCCAGCATCGCCCGGTCGCGCCAGTCGACGAGTTTGTCTCCCTTAATGTCCAGGAGTCGCGCCATTTGCTCTGCGTCCAACGTGGCGGGAAGCCGTTTGGGCAAGCGCGGAGCCGAGACATCTACGGCAGGATTATGTTGCAACCGGCCTTCGCGGATCAGGTATCGCAGAAAACTACGTGTGCCTGATAGCCTTCGTTGGATACTGCGGGGACTCAGACCCGAGGCATAGCTTGAAGCGGCGAAGTGCCGCAGGTGATGCACACGCAACTCATGCCATGCCGCAATACTCTGCTGTATACAAAACTCAGCAAGACAATCGAGATCGCGGCGATAGCTTTTTACTGTATGCGGAGATAGCCGTCGCTCGAGTTTCAGGTGGTCGAGGAAGCTCTCGACGAGTTCCAATTGACTTACATCCATGCAGCACCTGTAAGACCTTAGCGACTGGATGCCAATTTCTGCGTATTGCCCTCAGTCGGCGTGCAGAGCGCAGCCAACCAAGTCGCCGAGCCGCGACAGAAAATCTATGCTTTTGCCGGGATGAAAATAGTCAGCGTCCCGGTTGCCAATAGCAAGAAACCCTACCCTGCATTTCGGCCCAAGCGGCACGAGGGCTGCGGAGCCAATGTCCAATGCTTCAGGACCAAACAGGAAGTCGCGTTGAGTGTCGCGTATCTGGCCGCAGCGTGGAACACTAGCCTCAAGGAATGTCTTAAACGGTGCAATGGCTACATCAGCGCGTTCGATGACACGCAGGAAGCGACTGTCTTCATTGTCATTGCCGCGCGGGTCACCGAAAAGAATCAGCACTGCAACGTCGGCACTGAACGAGGTTCGCAAAGCTTTTTTAACGATGGTTACGGCGTCTTCCCTGCTCCGTGAGGCCTGAAGTTGGGTGGCGAGAGTGTGAATTTTGGCCACTAATTGCTCGTTACTGCGGGCCACCTCTATCAGGTCGCGCAACTTGCGTTCAAGCGCGTTGTTTTTCTGACGAAGGACGGCAACCTGTCGTTCGATTAGGGATATCGCGGCGCCATCCGTACGATGCGGTAGCCGGAGGTTAGCCAGTAAATCATGGTGTCGGTCAAAAAAATCTGGGTGGGATTGCAGGTAGGAGGAGATTGATTCCTCAGTGAGATCCTTGGTAATCGCTTGCGGTTCTTTGACAGTGCTCATATTTCAACGGCTCCTTCGAACACAGTTATTGCTTCTCCGATAAGCCAGACAGACGTGTCATTTCCGTGCCATCGCACTGTCAGATTGCCACCCGGCATTTCCACGGTGACATCGTCCGTGAGCTTGCCCATTTTGTGACCGATCACGGCAGCTGCGCAGGCCCCAGTTCCACACGCTGCGGTTTCACCAGCACCGCGTTCAAAAACCCGCAAACGAATGTGTCCCGGGTTGACCACCTGCATAAAACCGATGTTAGCACGGTTTGGAAACTGCGCGTGGGCTTCCAGCGCGGCCCCTAGGTGCGCTACGGGGGCCGCGATTAAGTCGTCAACTTCGACTACGGCATGGGGATTCCCCAACGAAACCACTCGAAGCTCAACGCGCTCATCACCCACTTCGACCGTATAACTGGCTTGTTCCGAGTCAGTAATAAACGGCACGTGCTCCGGACGGAAATCCGGGATGCCCATCGTCACAGCCACTGAGCCATCCGCCTGAATCCGTGCCTTGAGCGTACCGTCGGCATGTTGCAATACCAATTGCCGTTCGCCAAACTCCCCAGAGTCGAACAGCAACCTGGCAATACAGCGGGCGCCGTTCCCGCATTGCTCGGCTTCGTTTCCATCGGCGTTGAATACGCGATAGTAGACGTCGGCGCCCTCGGAATGCGGCGGATTGAGCCAGAGCAGCTGATCAAAGCCGATCCCGGTACGCCGATTCGCCAGGCGCTGGATCAGGGTTCCCTCGGGTGTTTCCAGCCCGTCGGTGCGTACGACGATGAAGTCGTTACCTAAGCCGTGCATTTTTGTGAAAGGAATGCGCATGTACCTTTTCGTCCTGAGAGCCGTTAGGGTGATTATAGAGGTTGCGCCCGTTCGCAGGGAGCTAGTGCGGCAGCTCTTCACCAACGGACACTAGGTTTGTTCAATTCGAATTGAATTTTGGTAAATGCAGCGGTACTTTATTGGAGCTAATCGCATTGGAGAATAATTATGCGTCACATTATGTTGATAAATGCCAAAGGGGGTTGCGGTAAGAGTACACTGGCGACTAATCTGGCTAGCTACTATGCCTCCGAAGGCTACAGGGTTGTGTTAGTCGATTACGACTCGCAGGCTTCGAGTGTCGACTGGGTAAAACGTCGCCCAAAGCATCTTGCCCCCATTACGGCCGTCGAAGGTTACCTCTATGGTTTACGGTACATGCCGCGAAATGCGGATTTTGTGATCCTGGATGCCCCAGCCCGCTGCCAGGGCCCGGAACTGACAGATCTGGTCAATCACGCCGACACCATTATTGTTCCAGTATTGCCGTCGAGTATTGACATGCAGGCAGCCGGAAAATTTATCGGTGAATTAAAGTCCAAAGGCCGGGTTGCCGGCAGGCGTGCAAAGGTTGCTGTAGTTGCAAACCGGGTAAAGGAAAACACGCTGATATTCGATGAACTTGATCAATATCTGGGCAAGCTCCGGGTGCCGTATGTGGCGGCGTTGCGTGAGGCGCAGAACTATATCCGGGCCTATGCTCGCGGGCTAGGCATTTACGAGTTGCCCGAGTACTTGGCGTGGCCGGACTGGGAACAGTGGGATCCGTTAATCGAATATCTGGACAGCCGCAGAAGCAAGCCAGTCGCCTAACCGTTCAGCAGCCCGGACATTTACAATACAGCTGATATATTCAACGGGGCCAGCCGCGCTACAAAACCTTTATCGTAAACATATTCTGATCTAGGTATCGGTGGTGAGGTTGGTTCCCGGTCTCGGAATT
>JAYZJE010000264.1:0-12581 GCA_036164895.1 Pseudomonadota bacterium | reverse complement strand
CACTCGCTGAACCACCAGCGGCAATTCAAACGCGCCCGGTACCCGAACAATATCGATTGCCGACTCAACTACCTCGCAGCGCATCAGCGTACTGCATGCCCCATCCAACAGGCTGTCGACGATTTCTGCATTGAACCGTGCAGCCACGATGCAGAAACATGCATCAGGAACCATAAACCGGATTTTCGCCGGATGTGCTTTTGCCGAACCCGCGTTCATTGAGAATGATCGACGTAATCGACAATCTCAAGGCCGAAGCCCGAGATGCCATGCATTTGTTTGGGTGCACTCAGAACACGCATTCGGGTTACGCCAAGGTCGCGCAGAATTTGCGCACCGGTGCCATAAGTCCGCAGAACTGTGGTCGCACCGTCTCGCCTCCCGGACACTTCATCCAACGGCCGGTCGAGTGAACTAACCGCGGAAATGAACTGACGCGGCGACTCACCATAGCGCAAAATTACGACAACTCCATTACCCGACGCGGCAACTTGTTTCATCGCAGACCGGAGCGGCCAGCCAAGCCGCTTACTCTGGATACCGACAACGTCCCCAAGTGTGTCCTGAAGATGCACGCGAACCAACGGCGGATCTTTCCCGGACAGGTCACCGCTAACCAACGCCATATGAACGTTTCGACTGACGTGGTCCTCATAACAAACTAGCCGAAACCGTCCGAAATCGGTTTTGATTGACTGCTCAGAAATTCGCTCGACGGACTCTTCTTTCTCCAAGCGGTAACGTATCAGGTCAGCGATCCGTCCAATCTTCAACCCGTGATGTTTCGCGAATTCTTCCAGCTGCGGGCGGCGCGCCATTGTGCCGTCCTCATTCATGATTTCGACAATCACCGCAGCCGGCTCCAAACCAGCAAGCCTCGCCAAATCACACCCGGCCTCTGTATGGCCGGCGCGCGTAAGCACGCCACCGGGCTGAGACATCAACGGAAATACATGGCCGGGTTGTCGCAGATCCTCGGGTCTCGCGTCCGGACTAACCGCCACCCGGATTGTCCGGGCGCGGTCGTAGGCAGATATGCCGGTGGTTACGCCTTCGGCCGCTTCGATCGATACAGTAAAGTTGGTAGCCTGTTGCTCGTCAGTTTCACTGACCATCAGCGGCAAACGCAACTGTCCACAACGGCCGCGTGTCAGCGTCAGGCAGATTAGCCCACGTCCGTAGCGGGCCATGTAATTGATATCCTCCGACCGGACGCGGGAAGCCGCCATTAAAAGATCACCTTCATTTTCGCGACTTTCGTCATCGACGATGATGACCATCTTGCCGTCGCGAATCTCAGCAATGATTTCCTCGATGCTGCTGAATGCGGGACACGCGTCCACATCATTTTGACGCACTTTGTCTCCCGACATTATTTGGCCCCCTCACGATTATTCGATGCGCCAGTGTACTGCAGTATGCGTTCCAAATACCGTGCGATCATATCAACTTCAATATTGACCCTGGTGCCACTGCGATAATCACTGATGATGGTGTTTGCCAGTGTGTGCGGCACTATCATGACCTCGAATCCGGATCCATCGACAGCATTGACCGTCAGGCTGACGCCGTCGATAGCTACCGAACCTTTGCTGGCGATATACCGACCCAGCTCCTTCGGGGCCATTAGCGCCAGCCGCCTTGCAGTGCCTTCGTCTGCTGTCGACACGACCTCAGCGACCCCGTCAATGTGACCGGTTACCATATGCCCACCCAGTGGCTGAGCCAGGGTTAGTGCCGCCTCGAGATTGACGCGATCCCCAGTATCTAATTGCCCCAGCGTGGTGCAACCCAGCGACACCGCCGAAACGTCAGCGCTAAACACATTCGCATGAAGGGCCGTCACTGTCAGACACACCCCGTTGACCGAGATGCTGTCACCTATCCGCACCATGTCCAACGGTAGTGCGCCAGTTAAAACTCGCAAGCGGCAGCCCTTATTGATCGCATTGACTTGCGCCATAGTTCCGATCGCGTTGACGATACCGCTAAACATTACTCAGCCATTGCTCCATAACGCAGGCGAAGATCGTCCCCGACCTGACGCACATCGATCAATTTGAGCTCCATCCTGTCAGACATCTTATTAAGAGCTGAAATATCGAACATGCCGCGAGCACCGGTACCAAGAATATGACTCGCTATATATAAGAGGCACTCATCGATCAAACCGGCTTCGATCAAGGCGCCGTTCAACGTGGGGCCAGCTTCGACCATCAGTTCATTGACTTCCATTTGGCTCAGTCGATACATGACTGCTTCCAATGCAACGCGCCCGTCGGTGGCAGGCAATTTCTCGACCAGAGCACCAGCATCCGCCAACTCATCCGCGATTTTATCCGGAGCGTCGCAATAAAAAACCCTCGTCTCACCAGGAACACTCAGGACCCGGGCATTCGGAGACATGCGAAGATGCGAATCGACAATAACGCGTATCGGTTGGATTGCATCGCTTAGCCGAGGGTCACGCACGTTCAGCGAAGGATCATCGGCGACCACGGTACCCACACCGGTTAGTATGGCGGCGCTCCGAGCGCGCCAGCGCTGCACGTCGCTGCGGGCCGCTTCACTGCTGATCCATTTGCTTTCGCCATTTGCAAGAGCGGTGCGACCATCCACGCTAACCGCGAGCTTGCTCCGCACCCAGGGTCGGTTTCTGATCATTCGGGAGAAGAAGCCAGGATTCAGTAAGCGACTCTCCGATTCCATCAAGCCAGGCTCCACGTCGACACCCGCAACCCGCAGCCGCTCGCGACCCTGTCCTGCAACGGCTGGATTGGGGTCATTGGCTGCGTAGACGACGCGACTGACTCTGGCCTGCACTAGCCGGTCAATGCAAGGCGGCGTGCGCCCTTCGTGGCAACAAGGCTCCAGCGTGACATAAACGGTGCTGCCGGCAGCCCGGTCCCTAGCCTGATCTAGCGCAATTGCTTCGGCATGTGCTTCACCAGCGCTTCTGTGCCAACCTTCGCCGACCACTTCGCCGCCGGCAACGATGACGCAACCGACCCGTGGGTTTGGGTCCGTAGTAGTCAGCCCCCGAGCTGCCAGCTGCAAAGCGCGTGCCATGTGTGCACGGTCACTGATCTCAGCACTCATTCTTCTTCATCCGGTAATAGCGACATCTGGTCGCGGCGATACACGGCGTCGGTCATATCCTTCAAACGGCGGACCTCGTCTTGGAACTCCGTAACATCTTGGAAACTTCTGTAGACCGAAGCAAACCTGACATAAGCAACCTCATCGACCGCCCGGAGTTCTTCCATGACTATTTCACCAACAAGATGTGACAGTATCTCTCTTTCGCCGACGATCTGGAGCCGACGGATAATGTGCGCAATCAATACCTCAATCGCTTCGCTGCCTACCGGCCGCTTCTCAAGCGCCCTGAGGATCCCGTTTCTCAGCTTGGATTCGTCAAATGGTTCTCTGGATTCGTCCCGCTTGATAAGGCGGGGCATGACCAGTTCTGCACTTTCAAAGGTGGTGAAGCGTTCGTGGCAATTCAGACATTCGCGGCGGCGACGAATCTGGGCGCCATCACCCGCTAGCCGGGAATCGGTGACTTTTGTTTCTTCATGGCTGCAAAATGGACAGTGCATTTCATTATTGCCGGGCCCATTGATAAACCGGAAAGCCGCTGCAAAGATCTAGCGCCTTGTTCCGAACTTTAGCAATCAGGTTATCGTCATCCGGCCGGTCAAGCACATCTGCAATCCAGCTTGAAAGTTCAGAAATCTCAGTTTCCTTGAAGCCGCGTGTTGTCACCGCTGGCGTTCCAATCCTGAGACCACTGGTTACGAAAGGTGACCTCGGGTCATTGGGAACGGCATTCTTATTCACTGTTATGTTGCTTCGGCCTAGCGCCGCATCTGCGTCTTTACCCGTCAATTCCTTGTCGATCAGATCGACGAGAAACATGTGGCAGTCGGTACCTCCGTAAACGATTTTATAACCCCTTGCGCTCATACATTGAGCAATCAGGCATGCGTTCTTCTTCACCTGCTTCTGTTAAATTTTAAACGCCGGCTCCATAGCCTCCTTCAACGCAACTGCCTTGGCGGCAATTACATGCATCAGCGGCCCGCCCTGCGTACCGGGAAACACAAGCGAGTTCAATTTCTTGGTGATTTCCCCATTGTTTCTGGCCAGTATCAAGCCTCCACGAGGCCCCCGTAGCGTCTTGTGGGTCGTTGTTGCCGTGACGTCTGCAATGTTCACCGGACTGGGGTATTCATCGACCGCGACCAGTCCGGCAACATGCGCCATATCAGCAAATAAATACGCGTCCACGTCGTCCGCGATGTCGCGAAATCTTTGCCAGTGGAGAATGCGCGAATACGCGGAAAACCCGGCAATAATCATGCGCGGACGGTGTTCGCGTGCAAGCACCTGAACCTGTTCATAATCGATCTCGCCGGTGTCTTGCCTTAATCCGTACGAGACAGCGTTGTAGAGCCGTCCGGAAAAATTGGCCGGTGAGCCATGAGTGAGGTGCCCACCATTGGCTAGATCCATTCCCAGAATAGTGTCACCGGGATTGAGCAAAGCCATGTAGACGGCGGCGTTAGCTTGCGAACCGGAATGTGGCTGCACGTTCGCATAGTCCGCGCCGAACAAGGCCTTGGCGCGTTCGATCGCCAGTGACTCAGCAACATCCACATGCTCGCAACCGCCATAATACCGTTTACCCGGGTAACCTTCTGCGTACTTGTTCGTCAGCACTGATCCCTGAGCTTCCAACACCCGCGGGCTCGCGTAGTTTTCGGAGGCAATCAGTTCGATCTGTTCTTCCTGGCGCCTCAGTTCATCCTTCAATGCCTTGGCGAGATCTGGGTCGAAATCTTCGATACTCCATTTGCCGCTGTACATTCCCTGCTCCGCACGTGCAAAAGGTTAATTGTAACCGAGGTAACCAGAAGCCTTGCAAACACCCTTTCGATATGGCACCTAGACATGCGCGGGGCGAGTTATGCGCTGGCTGAATTGACCATTGCGGCGACAACTGCTGTCCAGGCACGGGCCAAATTGCCGCGGTCATAGCCACCACCGCCCATGGCCAGTAACCTCCCGTGGCAATAAACGTCGGCAATCCTACAAAGACTGGCGGCCGCGCGGCCATGGGCCGATTCTGAATATTGCAGGTGTGTGATCGGGTCGCCTGCTAGACTGTCGGCACCACACTGGAATAGGATGAATTCCGGTTCCACTGCATTGAGATATACCTCAACGCGCTCCCAGGCTGCAAAAAAATCCTCGTCCCCGGCCAACGGAGGCAGCGGAATATTGAGCTTGGTTCCTGCAGCCAGGCCGGTGCCAGTTTCACCCGCATGACCTGTGCCCGGATAAAGCCCGCGTCCGTCTTCATGAATGTCGGCGAAATACAGATCCGGGTCGTCCTCGAACGCGTAGAACATCCCATCACCGTGATGTGCATCGATATCGACATAGGCGATCTTTCGCACACCATAGCGCCGCCGCAACACTTCAGCTGCGATACCACAGTCATTGAATATACAGAATCCGGCCGCGTGTTCGCGGCCGGCGTGATGCAGACCCCCAATCGGAACGAAAGCTCGGCGGGCACGGCCATCGATGATCTGTTCGAGCGCCGTTAACGTGCCGCCAACTACCGCCGCAGCTGCTTCAAACAAACCAGCCTGGGCCGGCGTATCCCCGGCATCGAGGAATCCATGCCCCAGGCGGCACTGTTGTTTCACGAAGTCGACATATTGCGGCGTATGAAACATTTCGAGTTCAGACCGGCCTGCCGGATCCGCGCCACACAAACGGATGCGTCCCGCAAAATCACGGCTGGCTAGTTCTACGTGAAAAGCATCGTGGCGATCCTCGCCAAAAGGGTGGCCGGCCCCAAAACCATAGGCAGCCATGTTGTCGCCTTTCAGCACCAGAACCCTTGCATTTTTGGTCTCGGCCAATAGCTGGCTCCTGTGTCGTCCAAGTACCCGCAATTATAGCTGGCGAAGTTCGGGTGGTTTCCGGATAATCCCGCCTCTTGCTTAACGGGATCTGTGCCGTGGCCCAATACGTTTTCGTCATGAATGCTGTCACTAAACTGGTGCCACCAAAGCGCTTAATTCTAAGGGATATTTCGCTGAGTTTTTTGCCTGGTGCCAAGATCGGGGTGCTCGGCCTGAACGGTTCCGGAAAATCAACGCTGCTCCGAATCATGGCTGGCGTTGAGGCGGAATTTGACGGCGAAGCGCGACCCCAGCCTGATATTCGCATCGGCTTCTTGCCACAGGAGCCCGAGCTGGATCCGACCAAGTCCGTCAGAGGTAATGTAGAGGAAGGCGCCGCGGAAGCCATGGCGCTGTTGGCCCGCTTCAATGAAATTAGCGATCGCTTCGCGGAGCCGATGGACGATGATCAAATGGCTGCACTGCTGGACGAACAGGGCCGACTGCAGGATGCGATCGATTCAAGTAGCGGCTGGGAATTAGAGCGCAAACTGGAAATGGCCGCCGCAGCCTTGCGACTGCCGGATTGG
Source organism: Pseudomonadota bacterium (assembly GCA_036164895.1). Lineage (GTDB taxonomy): Bacteria > Pseudomonadota > Gammaproteobacteria > Steroidobacterales > JAPUGB01. Next base: position 6,070 of record JAYZJE010000264.1, on the reverse strand, counting down.
GAAGCCAACGTTAACACCCTCTCTGGTGGAGAGCGGCGCCGTGTGGCCTTGTGCCGTCTGCTGCTCTCCGAACCTGACATGCTGCTGCTAGACGAGCCCACGAACCACCTCGACGCCGAGTCGGTTGCCTGGTTGGAACACTATTTGGAGCAGTACCCTGGAACCGTCGTGGCTGTGACTCATGACCGGTACTTTCTGGATAACGTTGCGGGTTGGATTCTGGAACTCGACCGTGGTCATGGTATTCCGTGGAAGGGCAATTACTCGTCGTGGCTCGAACAGAAAGAGGCGCGTCTTGCTATTCAAGAAAAGCACGAAGCAGCACGACAAAAAAGCATTAAGGCCGAACTCGAGTGGGTACGTTCCAGCCCAAAAGCGCGCCAAGCAAAAAGCAAGGCTCGCCTGAGCCGTTTCGAGGAATTGTCATCCAAACAATATCAGCAGCGCCAGGAAACCAACGAGATCTATATTCCGCCTGGGCCGCGGCTGGGCGAGTTGGTCATCGAAGCCCGCGAACTCACAAAGGGCTTCGGCAACCGACTGCTGTTCGAGGCACTTAGTTTTCAGATCCCACCGGGTGCGATAGTCGGCGTCATCGGGCCGAATGGTGCGGGCAAGACGACGCTGTTTCGAATCTTTGCCGAACAAGAACAGCCGGATAGTGGTGATATTAGGAGCGGCGAAACCGTAGAACTGGCCTATGTTGATCAGTCACGCCAGTCCCTTGACAACAGTAATACAGTGTGGGAAGAAATTTCCGATGGTGAGGACCTGATCCGCGTAGGAAACTATGTAACCTCCTCGCGAGGTTATGTTGGTCGCTTTAACTTTAAGGGCCCGCAACAGCAGCAAAAGATCGGTGAACTGTCCGGCGGTGAACGCAATCGCGTGCACCTCGCAAAGGTTCTGAAAGCCGGCAGAAACGTACTGCTGCTCGATGGACCAACCAACGATCTGGATGTCGAAACGCTGCGCGCGCTCGAACAGGCGCTACTGAATTTCCCTGGATGTGCAGTCGTGATCTCCCATGATCGCTGGTTCCTAGATCGCATCGCGACTCACATCCTGGCATTTGAAGGCAACAGCCGGGTCGAATTTTTCGCCGGCAACTATCAGGATTATGAAAAAGACCGCCGCCGACGCCTCGGCGATGCGGCGGCCCGGCCCGACCGGATGCGTCACAAACCTTTAGCCTCGTAAGTCCCTGGCGTTCAAGCCACGGCTTTTTTGTGGGCGAGGCAGACCCACAAGTATCATCGCTGAATGTCGCTAATTTTTCCCGTTCCGCCGGCGCGAGTTAATTTAGCCAGACACGCGCATTGCGAAACATTCTCATCCAGGGACCATCCTCACCCCAATGGTCCGGACACCATGAGTGCTGCACGGTCCGAAAGACGCGCTCCGGATGCGGCATCAGAATCGTTACACGGCCGTCTTTTGAACAAAGCCCTGCTATACCCTCAGGCGACCCATTCGGGTTGGCGGGGTAGTCGGTGGTTACTCGACCGTGGTTATCAACGTAGCGGATGCAAACCTGTGCATTGTGGCTGCACTCTTCTAACTCTGCGGCAGCAGCGAATTCCGCGCGCCCCTCGCCGTGAGAAGTGACAATCGGTAACCGGCTGCCCGACATCTCACTCAAAAATATCGACGCCGATCTCTCAACGGTCACCAAGCTTAGCCTAGCCTCGAACTGTTCCGATAAATTACTGACAAAGCGCGGCCAGTGCTTAGCGCCGGGAATGAGGCTGCTGAGTTCGGCCAGCATTTGGCAACCATTGCAAACGCCCAACGTAAATGTGTCTGCACGTTCAAAGTAAGCCTGGAACTGTTCACGGACGCGAGAATTGAACAGTATCGATTTTGCCCACCCCCCGCCAGCACCCAGCACATCGCCATAGGAAAAACCACCGCAGGCCACAACCCCATTGAAAGAGGCCAAATCAAGCCGTTCCTCCAACAGGTCGGTCATATGCACATCGACTGGATCAAAGCCGGCTCGGTAAAAAGCCGCCGCCATTTCCACATGGCTATTTACACCCTGCTCGCGCAGGATTGCTAACGGGGGCCGAACACCGCTGGCAATAAACGGCGCTGCCACGTCTTCGTCGGCGGTAAAACTAATGTGCGGAGTCAAACCGGGATCGAAGTCATCCTCGATTGCGACGAAAGCCTGGCGGGCAGTTTCGGGATTGTCGCGCGCCACCTGCATTTGGTAGCTGACCTCGGACCACTGTTTTTGAAGTTCAGCGCGGGAAGCGTCAAACACAACTTTGTTTGCCGCAGATATCCGCACACGCGGCGTACCGATCACACTACCGATGCGCTGGGTCATGGCGGATAAACCATGCTTATCGATCAATTGCATGGCTTGGGTGGCATCGCGATCCCGAATTTGCACCACGGCACCAAGCTCCTCACTGAATAACGCACCCAGCACTGCAACTTCGCCGTCAGCATCCAAGTCGACCTCAACTCCCTGCCGGCCGGCGAACACCATTTCGCAGAGCGTTACGAACAGCCCACCATCCGAACGGTCGTGGTAGGCCAACACCAATTCCTTGCGGTTAAGTAACTGAATCACGTCAAAAAAACCGCGCAGTAACCCGGCGTCGACAACGTCTGCCGGTGGTCCACCGGAAACACCAAATACCTGCGCCAAGCAAGAAGCACCGAGACGGTTGCGCCCGGCTCCAAGATCAATCAAATACAGCGCCGTGCCAGAATCGTCACTCAGTTGCGGAGTCAATGTTCGGCGAATGTCCTTCACTGGAGCAAACGCCGACACGATCAACGACAGTGGGGAAACAACTGCCTTCCCATCGCCGTTGTCCGTCCAGCGCGTCTGCATTGACAGCGAGTCTTTGCCAACGGGTATTGCAATGCCGAGCTCCTGGCAGAACCCGGATGCCACGGCGGACACGGTATCGAACAGCGCCTGGTCCTCGCCCGGATGACCGGATGCGGCCATCCAATTGGCCGACAAGCGCACCTGATTGGTGCCGGAAACGTCAGCTGCGGCCAAGTTTGTCAGCGCTTCTCCGATAGCGAGCTTGCCTGAGGCCGATGGATCCAGCACCGCAACCGGGGCACGCTCTCCCATCGACATCGCCTCACCAGCATAGTCGTCAAAACCCCGCGCTGTCACGGCGACATCACTGACTGGGACCTGCCACGGCCCGACCAATTGGTCGCGAGCAACCTGCCCGCCCACCGTTCGATCCCCGATGTGAATCAGGAAGGATTTATCAGCCACGGCAGGGAATCGAAGTAACCTGCGACATGCTTCATCTATGACGATGCCACTCAATTTCGCGTCGACTATTTCTCGCGCTCGTCTGGATACTTGCACAACCGTGCGCGGGGGGTTACCCAGCAGCGTGTCGAGACGCATATCGACAGGCCGCTCTGCCGACATCCGATCTTCGACAACAAGCTGGCCGCTTTGATCAATCTGGCCAATCACCGCCCACGGGCAACGTTCACGATTGCAAATCTGGCCGAATAATTTCAGATCCGCCGGTTCAATCGCTAGCACGTAGCGTTCCTGAGCTTCGTTGGACCAGATTTCCAGCGGAGATAGCCCAGGTTCGGCGTTGGGAATGTCGCGTAACTGCAAGACAGCACCGCGGCGACTATGGTCAACGAGTTCGGGTATAGCATTTGACAGCCCGCCGGCTCCGACATCGTGGATAATTACTATTGGATTGTGGCGCCCCTCCGTCATGCCTATACGCCAGCAACTGTCGATGACCTGTTGAGCACGCCGCTGCATTTCAGGATTGCCGCGTTGCACGGAAGCGTAATCCAGGTCCTCACTGCTGCTTCCGCTACCCATCGATGAAGCCGCACCACCGCCGAGACCAATCAACATCGCCGGCCCACCAATAACGGTCAATACTGCTCCGACCGGCACCTCGGCTTTTTCAACATCCGACGGGCGAATATTGCCCAACCCACCGGCAATCATGATTGGCTTGTGATAGCCGAACGAAAAATTACTCCCGGATTCACCAGGTGCTTCGAAGGTGCGAAAATAGCCCAAAATGTTCGGCCGACCGAACTCGTTATTAAATGCGGCTCCGCCTATCGGGGCGGCCAGCATGATCTGCATTGGTGACGCAATTCGGTCTGGACGGCCGATGGTTGCTTCCCAAGGCTGTTGATGGCCGGGAATGCGCAGATGGGATACTGAGAAGCCCATTAGGCCTGCCTTCGGGCTCGCACCACGCCCGGTCGCGCCCTCGTCACGAATTTCACCCCCAGACCCAGTTGCCGCGCCCGCAAACGGAGATATCGCGGTGGGATGATTATGCGTCTCCACCTTCATGACGATGTGCACATCTTCTGTAACATATCGATACCGGCCGGTATCGAAATCAGGAACCAGCCGGCTGGCCTCTCCACCTTCAATTACTGCGGCATTGTCTCGGTATGCCGACAACACACCGTCTGGATGGGCAGCATGTGTGGCACGAATCATATCGAACAGGCTACGCCCCTGTTGCTGTCCGTCGATAATCCAGTCCGCATTGAAGATCTTGTGGCGGCAATGCTCTGAATTTGCCTGAGCAAACATCATCAATTCCGCATCGGTCGGATCACGGCCAGACGAACGGTAACTATCAGCCAGGTAATCGATCTCATCAGCCGACAGCGCCAGCCCGAAGCGCAGGTTGGCCTCGGTTAAAGCCGCTGTGCCGACCCCAGTTAGTGGAATCCGCTTCAATGGCGCCGGTTCTTGCACCCTAAAAAGTTCAGTGTTACCGGTGCCCCCAAGCAAAACTGTCTCAGTCATCCGATCGTGAAGTCGGGCAGCTATCTCCGCCAAAATAACGCTATCAATGGCCCGATTGCCGGCCACCGTGTACCGAATACCGCGCTCGATTCGGCGCACCACCGTCAGCCCGCAGATTCTGGCAATGTCGGTGGCCTTGCTCGACCAAGGCGAAATAGTTCCGAGCCGGGGAACGATTAGAAATTGCTTATCGAGTTCATCCAGTTCTAGCATCGCTGGCCCATAATCCAGCAGCTGCTCGAGTATTGATCGTTCATTCGATTCGAGCGGACGCTCGAGATCGACAAAATGTATATATCGCGCGGTCAGTCCGGTGATGTCCGCGGGACCGCCACGTAGACCCGCGAACAACCTGTCGAGGCGGAACACGGAGAACGCCGGTGGCCCGGGGAGTTGAAGCATTAGCGTTTGGCCTGGAACAACGACCCCCAGTTCGCCCAATGCGGGTGTCTGCTAATTTCCCTGATCTGTGCCTTGTCCACCGGGCGTATACACCGGCACCGGAAACTGGGCCACATTGCCACCCTCAACCGCGCTGATCTTGCTGACGCCCTGCTTTTCAACCTCATCGATGCGAATCACTGCATGCATTGGAATGTAGGTTCGCTTGACCGAATTGAATTCGGACTTGATGCGCTCTTCGGACGGGTCGACGACGACGGAACTGCGTTCACCGAAAACCAGCTTTTCGACTTCGATAAATCCGAATAATGAGCCCTGCGAAACACTACGAGCATAAATCTCGTACAGTTTTCCCTGGCTCAGAAACATGATTTTGTATAAATGCCTCGCCGCCATATGAAGCTACTCACCCCTCCGGGCAATCGGACCGGTTAACTGCATGCTTTCTAATCGATGCCCTAAACCCAAAACAAATGCTCGTTTGGCCAAACCCGAACGTTTCCAACCATCCCAGTGCGCCAAAGGAACCCACCCAATATCAATTAAAATTCACCCGTGTAAACGGCGGAGGATTATAACCTACCTGAATTGCACCCGTCGCAGGACGCCCTGCTCAGCAACAAACAGTTTTGAATTATAACCTGCCGCAGAGGTTCGGCCTTCGCAATCGGACATCATGTGGTTGAGTCAAGAAGTAAGATCCTTTTAAATAGCAATGATTCTCATTTACAATTAGACTTCATGGCGGATGTAGTAGCGATCTATGACTTTGGACGATCTTAAACCAGGCCAAAAAGGCACGATTTCAAGCATCAGTGGCGGGGGGCCGCTGGCCCAGCGCCTAATGACGCTTGGTTTGCTGGAAGGCTC
>JAYZJE010000263.1:0-8561 GCA_036164895.1 Pseudomonadota bacterium | reverse complement strand
AATGAAAAAAATACCCTGGTATCTATTGTGCGTATTGGGAGCCTGCGCAGGGCCAAATGTGCCTGAGCCAGAGTTCAGCCTGCCCGACGGTTTCGAAGCCACGGTATTTCATGAAGGCCTTGGCAAGATCAGGCATATCGCTGTCCGCGACAACGGCGACGTCTATGTCGCGAGGCGCTTTGCGCTTGAGATCCGCATGTTCGACCAGCAGGCAAGCTATGGCGGACTCATTGCGCTCAGGGATACTGACGGCGATGGCGTTGCCGATGTCGTCGAGGAATTCGGGCCGACAGACGTGACAACCGGTTTGGCGATTCACGCCGGGCACTTGTATTTCTCATCGGAAGTCACGGTTTACCGCGTCCCGCTGGATGACCACCTCGTGCCAGCGGCGGTACCAGAGCCAATCGCCGGCGGATTTCCGTTACAGGGCACACACGGTTCCAAAACGCTGGCATTCGACGGCAGCGGCAACATGTACGTGAATTCGGGCACGCCCTCAAACGTTTGCCAAGAACAAAACAACAAGCGTGAGTCGCCTGGCCTTAATCCATGTCCGCAGCTGGAACGGTCCGGAGGCATCTGGCGGTTCGCGGCCGATAAAAAGTTGCAGGACCAAGTGCGCGATGGTGAGCGTTACGTGACCGGTACGCGTAATGTCGTGGCACTCGAATGGAATGACCACGCCAATCGGCTGTATTTCGTCATGCACGGGCGCGATTCGCTCGACATTTTGTGGCCGGATCGGTTCACGCGAGAACAGCGCGTTGAATTGCCGGCTGAAGAATTTCATGTCGCTGCAGCCGGTGATAATTTCGGTTGGCCATATACTTATTACGATCACCGGCGGGGTGCGCGAATGCTCGGTCCGGAATATGGGGGTGACGGTGAGATCGAAGCCGACGGTAATTACATAGACCCACTGATCGGGTTTCCCGGACACTGGGCACCGAACGACCTGATCTTTCATTCGGGCACCAATGTCCCCGAGCGTTATCGGGGCGGCGCGTTGATCGCGTTTCACGGCTCTTGGAATCGAATTCCGTTGCCGCAGGCTGGTTACAACGTTGTGTTTGTGCCGATGGAAAACGGTCGGCCCGCCGCCGATTGGGAAATCTTTGCTGACGGATTCACCGGCGCAGAGGAGGTCCTTAGCCCGGCCGCTGCAAAATACCGGCCAACCGGCTTGGCTGAAGGCCCCGACGGTGCGATTTATCTGACCGAAGACAAGCAGGGCAGGATCTGGCGTATCACTTGGCGCGACTAAACTTCCCGCGTCAGGCAGCGCGGGCGCGGCGTATTGCGCTGAACGCCAGCATGAGAGCCGGCACCGTGATTAACGCGCTGATCCAGTAAGGCGACGCGTAGCCGAGTTGCACGAAGGCGATGCCGGCAAAGGTTGGACCTGCCACTCGCCCCAAGCTGCCAATACCCTGGAACACGCCCAACACTACACCGCGCTCGCTGGGCTTGGCGTGATGCGATACCACGGCCGTGCTCACCGGGCTGAAGAAGCTATGCGCCCCCGACACCAACGTCATTGCCAGTAAAGTCATGGTGACCGACGTGGTCATTGCCAGCACTGCGAGCCCAACCCCCATCCCCGCAATCGACATCATGACGACGGCATTTTCACCGATGCGCTTCGTGAGCGGGCCGATGATTACGAGCTGGCAGACCGCACCGACAAAGCCCGAGTAAAGAAAAATTAACCCAATGTCGCGTGGACCGAGCTCCAGTACACGGTTGACCCACAGTGCAAAGATCGACAGCAAGGTCGACCACGATACGTAGACGAGAAATGCCATCAGCGAAAGGATGACCATCGTGGCCTGACTAAAGGTCGTACGCAGTTGGCTCATCATCGGGATTTGGTCGGCCCCCGTTGCGGAGCTGCGTTCTTCCGGTTTTAAACTCTCCGGCAGAAACACGAGCACACTGATCGCAGCAATGCTTGCCATGCCTGCCGCACTGAATGCCGGCAGCATAAAATTGGCGGTTTCCACATCCGGGCCGGCCAATATGCCGCCCATCGCCGGGCCGAACATAAACCCGAAACTGAACGCGGATCCCAAGATTCCCATGCTCTTGGCCCGCTCGGAGCCCGTGGATACGTCAGCCACATAGGCGAAAGCGACCCCGGTATTGGCAGCGGCAATACCGCCGATGAGTCTGGCTATGATGACCAACCATAGGCTATCGGCCATGCCCAGCAACACGTGCGAGAGTACCGCGCCGGCGGTTGTCCAGAACAGCAATGGTTTGCGCCCGTATTTATCGCTCAAGCGCCCGATCGTTGGCCCGATCAGGAACTGCATCAGTGAGTAGAGCGCGATAATGATCGTGATGAGTTCGGGGCCGCCGCCGACGCGTTCGACGTAAAACGGCAGCAAAGGGGTCAGTAAGCCAAAGCCGAGCAGGTTGACGAACGTGACCAGGAACAGGACGAGCATGCAAAGGCGTCAGAATCTGGAAACGGGCATAGCAGGCTATTGCTGCAGTTCCCGAATTTCCTCTATGTTCCTAGGCGGTTCTTTCCATAATTGCGCATGTTCTTCAACAAAATCGCGGATGCTGGCAGGCAATTCCCTAAACCGGTCGTAGCGTTTGAAGTAGGCGTGCATGCTTGCGCGGCCGCCGCCCATAAACGGCGGCAGTGGAAAGGAGCCGGCCCAGAGACAGTTGTATTTGACGCCTCCGTGGTGGCTTCTTTCAATGAAATCATATGTCTCCCAGACCGGTTCCGGTGTCGGGCTCATTGCGCCCGGCGGAATCTGATAGTTGACCGGTGTCGTGAACACGGTCATGCCGTCAAAGCGTTGGATTTCGCTGCGGTTTAAGCCCCCGTAAGCCTTGTTGAAGGTTTCTCCGGATCCTTGCTCGGATTCGTAGGTCAAAAAACCATCTTCCAGTCGCATCGTAAATAGCTGGTAGGTGAAATCGCTGACCCAGGCTGGTTCACCGTCCGGCCCCGTCAGAAGCTCACCACTCGTTGGATCGCGCATGACGATCAGTTTGCGCGTCATCCCGATCGCTTCATTCTTATCTCGATCAAAACTATGCAGGCGGCCGGTGTCATAGCCCTCAGTGCGCATGAACATATTGCCGTCGGGAAAGGTTGTCGAATCCCCGATTGCATACCAGTAGACGGGTTCACCACTACCGAGTCGCATCTCGATAAACCTTTCAAAATCTTTCGGCGTGTACCCGCCGGCGGTTAGCCTTAGTTTTGCCATCGGTGTATCCCCCTGTTTGCTGTCAGCCTCGATGCAATCCTGCTGCGCCGGCGCACAACCAGTGGCAGCCAGCGCAGCCAAGCCTGTGCCGGTCGTGGCCAAAAACTCACGCCGCGATACGGGCTGGCAGTCCTTTAAATCTTTGGCATCATTGGTATTCGACATGGTTAGTTTCTCCGGTACAGTAAATCCTGTAGACATTACACAAGCCGGTTAGCCGGCGCACGCGTGCACCGAACGGCGGCTTCAGTCAGTGGACTCTTTAACGAACTGTAGGCGAAGTTGCCGAGCGGTTGTTATCGTAATTGCGGTTATCTTACGCTCGAAAGGCCGCGGTTGCCGGTTTCGGTTGTCGGTGCTTCGGACAGCGGTCAACCCTTAAGCTTTGGCAACACTTCATCGGCAAAAAGTTTCGTTTGTTGAACCATTGCCGCTTGACGTTCGCCATGCGGGTGGGCGACCGAAGAGCCCCCAAGCAGGTAGACGTGATCAAGGCCTTGGTCAATCAGCCCTTGCAAGCGTTCCAGGCATTTCTGCGGTGGTCCGCAAATCGAGATCCACTCGACAAAATCGTCGCTGACAAAGTTCAAATGTGTGCCTTCTTGTTGCGCATGGTGTTCCATGTCGTACTGGCTTTGCATCTTTTCGGCTAGGCCTTTCAGTTGTGGTGGCAGGTGATCGACCGGTGCGTTTTTCATGCCGGCGAAATGTGCGACCATACCGGCAATCATCCGGCCCATATCAATGGCGCGTTGCTCGCTCTGATCACAGACTAGATTGACGAACGCGCCGACGCTCAGTGATTTCCGATCGCGACCGGTTTTTTGCAGCTGGGCATTTAACGTTGCTAGCGCCCACTCGATGCGTTCCGGTGCTGACCCGACGGCAAAACTGACTCGGTCACCAACGTCCGCTGCCATCTCAATGGTTTTGGGACCGGTGCAAGCGACGTCTATCGGCGCTGGCGGCACGCCTTCGCCTTCGAGCCAGCGGAGTTTAGAGGCCTTGTTGCCGAGCTGAACCACCTCGCCACGCATAAAGGCGCTGATCTGTTCGATATACGTGCGCAACTGATGCGTTGTTGCGTTCGTTTTGCCGATGTGTGCCGCAGAGGAGTCGCCGCGGCCAATGGCACAAATTGCGCGGTTGCCGGATTCCTGTTGCAGGCTTGCGACCGCGGTTGCCGTAACAGCCGCTTCGCGCGTGATCGGGTTCGTGACCCCGGTCCCGAGATGCACGCTTTTCGTTGCGGCGGCGGCCAGCGTCAGTTGGCCGTAAGGGTCGGGGCTCAGATTCTGGGTGTCAGGGCACAACAGGTAATCGAAGCCCATTGCCTCGATTTCTTGCGCCAGCGGCGCCGTGTAACCAGGCGAGGCCTCCATGACGATTCCGAATTCAGTCATCGATATTCCTTGTGGCTTTGCACTAACGGATACTACCCGTATCTAATATTATCGAGCATGGACGGAAATGGCGCGACCGCACAGGGGTGCAGCCATTTGCCGCTTGAGCCGGAAATTTTCGGGCTGCATAAGATACGCGATCGGATAGTTACCTCGTTGAGAAAAATGATGACGATACGACCGTGGGTAGGATTAGTGGCTCTAGGAATTTTACTCCAGGCGCTCAGCCTGCCTCCGGCATCAGCCCAGGGCCGGCGGCAGGAGGGGCCGCTCGAGACCGTGCCACTGCGCGGTAACATCTACATGATGGTCATGGAGCCGGCCGGTAATGTCGGTGTGTCAGCTGGTACAGACGGTGCATTCATTATAGACGATCAGTTTGCACCGATGACCGAGCGGATCATTGCGGCGGTTGCTGAGCTGACCGATCAGCCGATCGCATTCGTGGCCAACACCCACTGGCACGGTGATCACACCGGAAGCAATGAAAATTTTGGCCGCCTGGGATACACAATTGTCGCGCACGAAAACGTTCACGTGCGGATGAGTTCGGATCAGTATCACCTGTTTTTCCAGGCCGGGACTCACCCAAAACCGCCAGAAGCACTGCCAGTGATCACCTATGACGATCGCATGACGTTTTATCTGAACGACGAGGTTATCGAAGTTATTCATTTGCCAGCAGCACATACTGATGGTGACTCGGTGTTTTATTTTCGCGATGCAAACGTGCTGCACACCGGCGATACATTTATCAACGGTGGTTATCCGCCGATCGACATCGCCAGCGGCGGCACCATCAAAGGGCTCATTGAGGCTGCGAACCAGATGCTGGAAATTGTGGATGACGAGACGATCATTATTCCTGGACACGGGCCGCTGGCTGATAGAGCCCGAATGTTGGAGATTAGGGACATGCTGGCCGAAGCACGCGCCCGGGTTGTCGACCTGATCAATCAGGGTCTGAGCCTCAATGAGATCAAGGCCGTGAAACCGCTGGCTGCCCTCGACCCAAAATGGGGGCAGACCCTGGTTAAAGGCCGGGCCTTTGTGGCGATCATCTACCAGAGTGAAACTGGCGACTGGGAGATTCCAACGCCGATCACCCGCTGGAGTCCCTGAGTCGGGCAGCGCCGGTTGGCATGATATAAAGGTCACTGGATACCCCTGTAGGAAATTCCTGGAACCAACAGGGACGTGTGATGGGCGCAGAAGATGCGGATCCGGTTGCCGGTACCCATGTCGATTAGTTAATAAGTGGAGGAAAAAATCGTGAGTGTTGCCTACCCCTGGGTGGAACCACCCTGGCCCAAGAAAAAAATGCCTAAAGAAGAACTCGAGGACACGATTCAAAAGCTGCTGGCGCAAAAAAACATTTGCGTGCTTGCGACGATTGGCGCGGACGGTCGACCGATCGCGAGTCCGATCGAGTACTATGCCGACGGTTTGGACCTGTACATGCTACCGGATCCTGGCACACCAAAGCTGAAGGCAATGCAGCGGGATCCGCACATGTCATTGTCGGTCAACCTTGACTATTTCGGCTGGCACAGTGCGCGTGGCCTGCAGTATTTCGCGAAGGCCGAGATTATCGAACCACATGCCCCCGGGTGGGATCACGGTATGGACGTGTTTCACTGGAAGTTATGGATGGAAGACATCGGTATGGATGCGAGTAAACCGTTTGAACGACAACTGGCCAAGATTGTGCCGTACAAAATTCTTCTCACTGACACTTGGCTGTGGAAAAACGGTTACTCGGCCAAGCAGGTTTGGGAACGCGATGCTTAAACCCAGACGTTGCGGGGTGCGTTGAACTCTCAGCGCTTAACTAGTAGCGCAGCCGATAGATCGTGAGTCCCTTGAAATCACCAACTGTGCTCGTGACTGGCGCCAATCGCGGCATCGGTTTCGAATTTGCCAAGCAATATGCGGAAAGGGGTTGGCGAGTCATCGGCTGTGCTAGGCAACCGGTTGAGGCGGTAGCCCTCAAAAAGCTTGCCGCAAAATATTCAGACATCACTATCGAGCAGTTGGATGTCAGTGATCTCGACTCGGTCGACGCGCTGGCGGCGCGGTTCAAGGGCCAGCCGATCGATATCCTGATCAACAATGCAGGCGTGTTTGGCGATTTTGCTGACCAATCCTTTGGAGGGTTACGCCACGACAAATTTGATATGTTCATGCGCACGAATGCGCGCGGTGCGTTGAAGATGTCGGAAGCGTTTGTCGAAAACGTCAAGGCCGGCCGGCTCAAAAAGATCGTTGTGATCACATCTCAGGCGGGTTCGTTTGGTCTGAACAGTGGAGGTCTTCCCGGGCAGTATTTTTACAAAGCGAGTAAAGCTGCGCTGAATATGTTCATGCGTAATGTTGCGGCCGACCTGAAGGAGCATGGCATCATCGTCGGTATACTGTCCCCGGGTATGGTCGCGACGCGGGTCGCACCGGAGCGAAAATTTCCCGGCCTGATCGAGCCGCCCGAAAGTATCGCTGGCATGATCGAGGTTATCGACGATTTGACGCTTGAACAGTCGGGCGCATTCATTCGCTATACCAGCGAGGCCCAGCCCTGGTAGTGTCGATTTCAAGCCGGCATTGTCGGTCTTGGAAAAACCGTTTATGAAAACGCCCAAAGACGTCTCAACAGAGCACGAGGCGCTGTTCCATGCGGCACCGGAAAAATGCGCGCCGCAGTTTGTGGTTATCGTGCCAAGGCTGTCAGCTCGGGATTTTCGGGCGGCAGTGATTCACGCGTCTGGCACATCGAAGGGGGCAAGTTATGTTTCTTCTTTAACGACGGAGCGAAAGAACGGTGGTTGGACGAATTCGCTGAGGGCGTCGTTCGGCGTAGCGAGGTAAACTGGTTTAACCGCTGAATCCATTCGATCGTGACGACTGCTAAGACGGGGGGTTCCGATGACTTGGTACGCATTCTGGCACTACTTACATATTCTGATTCTGGTGTTCTGGCTCGGCACCGATCTTGGCGTCATGCTCGGCGCCAAGAAATCCAAAGACACTGCGTTGTCACTGGAGTCCCGAACGGTCGCGCTGCAGCTGGCGCTAAAACTCGATGTGATTCCGCGGATCATGGCGGCGTTGGCCCTACCGATTGGCATGTTGGTCGCCCGGCATCTGGACCTGGTCCAGATCGGCAACCTTGGCATGGCGGTGCTTTGGCTGGTGGCCCTGATCTGGATTGCCATTGGCTTAGGCGCCGGCGCAACGCATGACAAACCCATCGGTGCAAGGATCCAGAAAATCCTATGGGTATATCTGGTGATTCTCGGTGGCGCGCTGTTCGGTACGGCGGTCTGGTCATGGATCGGGTCCGGGCCATTCGCGGATATCTGGCTGGCAGCGAAGCTCGCGTTCTACGGGGTTATATGCTGGCTTGCGATCGGCATCGATTGGGCCTTTGGCCCAGGTGTTGCAGCGTTCGCAAAAATCGCTGCGGACGGGTCTACACCGGAACTTGAGCAGGCGTATTCAGCCAGCGTTGATAACTCGGTGCGGTTCGTTTACGCGCTGTACCTGTGCTTGTTGATTATCGGCTGGCTGGGTGTCGCCAAGCCACTGTAGGATCCGGCGGGCAAACGGTGGAATTTTTCTTTAATAAGTTCGACGATACAACGTTTCGCAACAATCGCCGCAGGCAGTTTGATGGTTCTGTTGGCAGTGGCCTTTATATATATCGGTGTGATTCTGCCACGCAGGGCGCCCAGTGCGGGCAATGGATTAGGGTTCTTCGAAGGGTGGTCGCGGTTTTGCGTCAGGTGGCAGTGCGATTTGGTCGAGCTCCGCCGTCATAAGCACCCCAGTTAGATGCGCTCCGACGGCCGCCTGCTTGATAAACAAATCCTTGTCAAAGGTGTTGATTCGTGCGTGCGTTGACCAGTAGGCACTCATGTTCGAACTC
>JAYZJE010000262.1:0-2576 GCA_036164895.1 Pseudomonadota bacterium | reverse complement strand
GCCTGGCGCGCGGATTGCAACCAGGCAATATGCAAAACTGGCCCGTAAGCTTCGATTTGGTTGAGCTTGTCCCAAACTGTGGTTAGTTTGAATTGCGCCGCTACCAGCTGCACAAAATTGGGTGGGCTTGGGAGCGGGTCCAGCAGGAGGAATTCGACGGAAGCAGCAGCGTGACCGGTTGCTAGTGGCACGACCGTGGCTGACGCCATACCTGTCGTCTCACGCTGTGTTGGTGTATCCGGAGTTTCGCCGAGTGCGTTTACGTCAAAGTTGGGCGGTAGAAATGGATCCGGATGAGCTTCGAATTCCTCCGTTGTGCGGCTCTGTTCGAGATGGCGGAATATTAAAACTTCCACGCGATATCTAGGCAGCGTTAGTGGGTCACCTGCTTTTGCTTGTTGAGCGAGCGCGGCGGGCGGCATCAAAATTATGATGTAGCCTATAGTTTGTAAAACAACCAACAGTGTTGCCGTGACACGTTGAGTAGGCCCATTCATAGTCAGCGTTGCCTATGCCGATTTGTCCGGTAATTTTTTATCGCTAACATGCTCGGCAAGTTGTCTGGTCAACCGCTCGGCGATCTCAAGCCGTATTTCAGCTTCGCCCATAGGTTGCACAAATCTGAGACGCTGTTTTCGGTCCAGTGAAAATAAGCCAGGTTTTGACTGTACCAGTTTTACAAGGACTCGTGGATCAATTCGTGTATCACGTTCAAACTCGATATGACCACCGGTGCTGTTGGCTTCGATTTTCCGTATCCTAATCGCCGCTGCTCTTAGCTTGATCTGGGTAATTCGGAATAGGTTCTTTGCGGCGGGCGGCAGTGGTCCAAATCGGTCAACTAATTCTATCTGAAGTTCCTCTAGCGCCTCTGCGTCAGCCGCGTTGGCAATCCGCTTGTAATGGATTAGCCTAAGGTGAACATCGGGGAGGTAATCCTCTGGCAGCAAGGCCGGCAGGTGCAGATTGACCTCTAGTCCGTGCCCAGATGCCGTTTCCAAGTCTGGGATACTCCCGGTTCGTATTGCATCCACCGCACGGGCGAGCAGTTCAGAGTAAAGCGCGAAGCCAATTGCCTGAATTTGGCCGGTTTGCTCCTCACCGAGCAGTTCGCCGGCGCCGCGAATTTCAAGATCATGGGTTGCCAGTACAAAACCGGCTCCCAGGTCCTCCATGGATTCGATGGCGGCTAGGCGTTTTTCTGCGTCTGGGGTCATGATTCCCTGCGGGGGCGCTATCAAGTAAGCGTAGGCTTTGTGATGTGAACGCCCGACGCGTCCGCGCAATTGATGCAGCTGAGCGAGCCCGAATCGGTCTGCACCGTTAATGATAATGGTGTTGGCACTAGGAACATCCAAGCCGCTTTCAATAATTGCCGTGCATACCAGTATATGGAAACGACGACGATAGAAGTCCAGCATAGTCTGTTCCAACTCCTGTCCCCCAAGTTGTCCGTGGGCAATACGAATTTTGGCTTCAGGAGCCAGTTCAGCAACCATTTTTGCAGTTTGTTCTATATCTTCAATGCGGTTATGGACGAAGTAGACTTGGCCCCCGCGCTTTAGTTCCCGTTGTAAGGCCTCGCGCAGAATGGGCGGCGCCCAGCCGGTCACAAAGGTTTTGATCGAAAGCCGTGATTCTGGTGGCGTGGCGATCAACGAAAGATCGCGGAGCTCGCCCATTGCCATATTCAGCGTGCGGGGTATCGGAGTGGCAGTCAGCGTAAGCACATCAACTGCGAAGCGCATGTTCTTTAAACGCTCCTTCTGGCGTACACCGAAACGGTGTTCCTCGTCGACAATAATCAAACCAAGATTTTTGAAGGCTACATTCCGCTGCAATAGTTTGTGGGTGCCAATCACAATGTCGATCTTTCCCTGTTTCAGGCGGTCGAGCACCGTTGTTGTTTCCCGGGCGCTGAGAAAGCGTGATAGCACCTCCACATTAACAGGCCAATCGGCGAACCGATCGCAAAATGTTTGAAAGTGCTGTTGCGCCAGCAACGTGGTGGGGGCAAGCAGAGCCACCTGATGTCCATCCGAAACTACGGTAAAAGCTGCCCGAAGCGCTACCTCGGTTTTTCCGAAGCCGACATCCCCGCAGATTAGTCGGTCCATCGTTTTCTTCGATGTCAGATCTTTGATCACGTCGTTGACCGCGCTTGCCTGATCGTCAGTTAATTCAAATGCAAATCCCGCGGCAAATTGTTCATACTCGGCAGGGTCGATTTTGAAACTCTCCCCGCTTTTAGCCGCACGTTGCGCATATAGTTCCAGTAGTTCCGCCGCAACATCACGAATCTTTTCGGCAGCCTTTCGCCGAATTCGGGTCCATTGATCCGTGCCCAGTCGATGCAGTGGCGCATTCTCGGGTGATGCGCCCGTATAGCGAGATACCAGATGTAGGGAACTGACGGGTACGTGCAGCAAGTCGCCTCCCGCATACTCTAGCGTTAGAAACTCCGTTGGAATTTCGCCAATTGATAAAACCGATAAGCCCTTGTAGCGACCAACTCCATAGTTTTCGTGTACCACTGCCGATCCGCTGTGCAAGTCGGTGAGATCGTTAAGTATGGC
>JAYZJE010000261.1:0-6703 GCA_036164895.1 Pseudomonadota bacterium | reverse complement strand
TTGGAGGTGGAGTCGATTTTTATCGGCAGCCGACTGCCTTCAGGGTCATTTTGGTGTCGCATTAGAATTCTCCCCAATCTAGACCGGCATGGATTGACCGACAGACCAGAACATAATTAACCGGAACCCGGTTGCTAGTATTTTTTCCGAGCCGGTCCGTGTGCCGCCTACTCTTGTAAACCTTCAGCCTGCAACATGCAACCGCTACCAGGCTATCGGCTCCGGGCGCCACCATTGGCAAATGGGTGCGCGATCCATAGTATTGGCGCCTTTCTTTGGGCGAATCAAAACGAGCTGATGATCCAACGGAGACAGAGAGCGTGGGCTGCATTGCTGATAATCGTGGTATCTGGCTGGGCAAACGCTGGTCCGCAACTCGATTCGTCGCAGTTGCGACAGGCGGGACCGCATGCGGTAAGCGTGGTCGATCCGGTCGTAGTGCATGATGCTGCGCAGAACCGGGATGTCAGTTTGCGTGTGATCTATCCGATCAGTACCGGTCCATTTCCGTTAATTGTGTTCTCGCACGGCGCATTTTGTTATCCGCAACTGTATGCAGAAATCACCGATCACTGGGCCTCGCACGGGTACGTTGTGATTTTGCCCAATCACCTGGATTCCCCTAACAACAAAAAGCTGTCACCCGGCGCGCTGCAATCGCTGATGTCATCCCGTGTCCGAGATATGAGTTTTGCATTGGATGCTCTGGACCAGATCGAGGCGGAAATCAGCGATATACGGGGGAAAACCGATCGAGCGCATATAGCGGTTGCTGGTCATTCATTCGGTGGCATGATCGCAATGATCAAGTCCGGTTTGATCCTCGAGCATTCCGAAGACGGCATGCAGGTGGATTATTCGGACGACCGCTTTAGCGTCGCTGTGGTGTTGAGCGGTGTCGGTCCGGCGGCCATGCCAGATGGCACGGTTCTGACCGAAAGCGCGTTTAGCCGACTGACCGGACCGCTATTCGCATCCGGCGGTACCAAAGACGAGGGCAATATCGGACCCGGAGAGACGTTCCCATGGCAGTGGCGAATGTCGGGCTACACTCTGGCGCTGCCGGGTGACAAATATTATCTGGTCCTTGAGGGCGCTGATCATTACCTTGGTGGGTTGATTTGCCGGAAAAATCGCGGCAGCGATGCCGATCCTGAGGCTGTCGAAATTGTGCGTATGGCGAACACAGCGTTTTTGAATGCTTACCTTAAAGACGATGAAGCATCCCAGCGTTTCCTGCGCAATACTGATTTCACAGCCCTAACCAGCGGTCGGACGCAGCTTAATTACAAATAGTCGATTTAGCCACCTATCAACAACGCACTTACCGCCGCAGTGTGGCCAATTCATTCCTAATCTTTACAGGAGTAGGGTTTTCGCTGATAGTACGCGCGCCTGTCCCGCGGCGGATCACCGGGCAAGAACCACCGCAGCTTGGAATCATTCATTGCCCGACGGCTAGTGGATTTCTGTAGCGCAATGGTTGTTGTGTTCATCATCATTTTGTTGAGTGGCATGGGTTTCGGACTTGTGTTGCCGCCATTCATGTTTGCAGCAATGAACATGGGCGCCTCACCGATGGTTGCCGCAGCCGTTATCTCGACTTTTGCAATCGGTCAGTTCATTGCAACGCCAATCTGGGGTCGGCTCAGCGATCGTTATGGCCGCAAACCGGTGTTGCTGGTAACCATGCTCGGTTCGGCGGTTGCCTATGTGGTCATGGCCAACGCGACGAACCTGTGGATACTGATGCTTGCCCGGCTCCTGACGGGCCTGTTGGCGGGCAACTTTGCGGTCGCCACTGCTTATGTGTCTGATATTACGCCCGCCGACAAGCGGGTGCAGGGCATGGGTTTAGTCGGCGGTGCGATGAGCCTCGGTTTTATGACGGGCCCAGCTATTGGCGGCCTACTTGGTGGTGCCGATGCCGAGACCGCTAATCTTTATTTGCCGGGACTTGCGGCGGCGGCAATTTGCTTGCTGACCTTTGCGGCTATTTTACTGTTTCTAAAGGAAAGTCTTCCGCCGGAAAAGCGTGTAGGTTCTTCAACACACCATGCCGAGATCGAATCCAGTGGATTCAAGGCTTTCAAGCATGTGCTGACCCGGCCGATACTCGTCGAAATGGTGGCGATGGGGTTTCTCGTATTTTTTGCAATGGCGATGTTTGAAACGATTTTCCCACTATGGTCCGAAGCTCGCTTCGACTGGGGGCCTCAGAATGTGGGCTTCATGTTCATGTATCTTGGGTTCATCGTCATGATCACGCAAATGTTCCTGGCTGGAAAGCTTGCGCCGATTTTCGGCGAGGCCAAGCTGCTGATGGGTGCGGTTACCGCCTACGCTATTGGCCTGATTCTTGTAGCCCAAGTGCCGAGCTGGCAGTTGATGATGATCGGCATCACGCTTACCGCGTGCGGTGGTGCGATGTTTAATACGGCCGGAATCAGTTGGGTATCGCAACACGCCGGTGAATCGGAGCAGGGGCTCGTCATCGGGGTGTATCAATCGGCAGGTTGGCTTGGCAGATCTTTTGGTCCGACCGTATCGGGTCTATTGTTTCAGATGATTGGTGTGAACAGCCCGCTGTATGCCGGTGCGGTGTTGATGCTGCCTTGTTTTCTTATCGTTTTAATGATTCGCCGACGCATCGCCACGATGGCCTCAATGCAGGAACATGCATAAACTGGTCGATTCCAAGAGGCTGGTCCTCGTGTTAATCGCGTGATGTGAAAGGCATGGGGTATATGTCCGGTTCCAGAACATTTATGTCTCATGCGCATTAAGCGTTATTTCGTCACGATTGATGGCCGCTGGGGGCCACGCCAGGTTCACTATCGACGCTGCGGTGACGGTCCGGCGCTGCTGCTACTGCACCAATCGCCGCAGTCATCGGCAGAATACGTTTCGCTGATGGAACACTGGGGTGAGTCGTTTACCGTCATTGCCCCCGATCACCCGGGCTACGGAATATCAGATCCGCTCGGCGACCCCACGGCAAACAAGGAAGAGTTTGCCGTAGCGCTGGCAGAGTTCATGAACTCTATTGGTCTGGAATCGGCAGCGGTGTATGGGTTCCATACCGGTGCCGGCATGGCGGTCGCGCTGGCTGCGCGATATCCCGAGCGGGTTTCCTGCCTAGTTGCCAATGGTTTTGTCGTGTTCACTGACCGTGAACGCGAGAATTTCCTGGCTAATTATCTGCCACCGTTTCGTCCGGCATGGGATGGTAGTCATCTGGCCTGGTTATGGGTTCGCAACCGTGATCAACAGATTTTTTTCCCCTGGTATGACCAGACACTGTCAGCTCGGATGGACCGTTCGATGCCCGATCCAGAATATTTAAATGAGGCAGTAATCGAATTTCTGCGCGCCGGTGATAATTACCGGGTGGCCTATGCCGCAGCATTTCGGTACCGCGGGGATTTGGTGCTCAGGTATCTGCGAGTGCCCACATTAATTACTGCGACTGCACAAGATCCGTTGCGCGATCACCTTGACCGTATCGGACGCACTTCGGAACAGGTTGAGGTGCGTCCCGGAGATTCATTCGAAGAAACGCTGGAGATGGCGCTGGAGTTTCTGAAACGCCATCCTGGTGCTGATGCGCCCGAGGTCCAGACTACATGCGCAGTGCCGGGAAATCTTTGGAACCAGATGGTCGACGTCCGTGGTGGCCAACTGCGGGTGCAATGCAACCTCGAAGCCGACGGCCTGCCGGTGCTAATTCAACACGGCGCCGGCGGGGCTGCCGAAACGGTAAAGTCCGTTGCTACGGCAATGCAGTCCCGTCGTCCGGTAATCGTCGTAGAGCTTCCGGGTCACGGTGAATCCGATAACACCCACCCCGATGAAGCAGTTACGGTCGCGCGTTACCGGGAAGCGTTGACCGATGCGCTGGATGGGCTCGGCGTTGACCAGGTCGATGTCTACGGTCAATGGGGTGGTGGTCTGGTTGTGCTGGATCTTGCGCGAACGCACGCTGGCCGGGTTCAGAGTCTAGCTATCAGTGGCCTGCAATACCTTGATGGCAATGAGCCACAGTCGCTGCTTGCCAGCTATGCACCGGCTATTGTTCCAGCATGGCATGGTGGGCACCTGATGGAAACTTGGCATATGGTCCGGGATCAGTCGTTGTACTGGCCTTGGTTTCATCGCAGCAGTGAAAATACCATCCGGGCCGAACCGCGGATAGATGCAGAATCGGTGCACACGCGTTTCGTGGCAATGCTAAAAGCCGGTTCGAATTGGCGTCACGCCTGCCTTAGCTTTTTTCAATATCCTGTGCGGACGCAGCTGGCGGCACTAAAGGCGCCAATTTTATTGTGTGCTGCTGCATGGGACCCGAACCGGTCTCACACTCAGGCCGCCGCTAGAGTGGTTGGTGCTTGCCAATACCGCGATCTTCCCGATGACGAAGCAGACTGGGCGACCGTGCTGATCGAGTTTTTCGGTCAATGATGCAGAAACGGACAAACCGACGATTTCCGGTTGAGTTTTTTGGTCGGCAGGGTGGAATAGTACGCAGCTGGTCAAAGGCGGTGGGTCGATCGACCCGCGTATTGCACTGGCTGAGCATTGATTTTTGACGAGGGCTTCTTGGAAGAATAACAACGATGAGAAAGCTACACAGCGACTTCGAATTGTCTCACCTGGGCCGCAGGGAATTCATGACCGCGGCCGCGGGTATGGCCGCAACGGCTTTTGCCACTCACGAGGCTGGCGCCGCCGGGCACGTCAGTGCGCCGGTTGAGTTGTCGCCGGAGGATCAGGTCACCAAACCGATTAGTGCCGGCTCGAGGATACTTATCACTGGCGCGAACCGGGGACTCGGGTTCGAGTTTGCACGCCAGTATGCAAAGCTCGATACTCGTATCATTGCGACCTGTCGTAGCCCCAGCAAAGCTGTCGCACTGCAGGAGCTTGCCAAAAACAACTCCGGAATCGTTATCGAAAAGCTGGACGTCACCGATCTCGAAAATATCGATGAGCTCGCAGAAAAATACGCGGGCGAGCCGATCGACTTGCTCCTGAACAACGCGGGCATTGGCGGCGGCGCTGAAAATCAGATTTTCGGCAAATTGAATTATCCTGTTTTCTATGAAGTCATGGCCGTGAATGTTGTGGGTCCGATTAAAATGTGTGAGGCATTTCGCAAGCACGTAGAAGCGAGCGATCTTAAGAAGATGGTAACGGTTTCGAGCAGCCAGGGATCTATCGCCGAGGTCACGATGCCCATGCTTTATTGGTACCGGAGCAGCAAGGCCGCGGTGAATATGCAGATGGTGAATCTTGCGTTGCAAGTGCGCCGAAAGAAGGTCATCGTTGGTTTAGTTACGCCCGGCGCGACTGCAACCGACTTTATTCCGGAGCCATTCAGAAGCAGAATTCCGAGTATTCGGCAGCCGGAGATTGCAGCTGCAGATATGATTCGGAACATCGATCGATTCACGCTTGAGAATAGTGGTACCTATTTCAATTACGATGGTACTGTGCTGCCTTGGTAGGCTGATAATAAGAAAGCATACACTGGAGAAATCCGAATGGATGCAACTGCACCTTGCAACGGCAATGGACGGATACGTCGGCGACTGGTTGTACTTTTCAGTGGCTGTTTGCTGGCCACGATGTTGCCACCGGCAACCACCCAGGAACCGTCGGCGAATTTAACGTACATCCCGACAGTACTAATTACTGGCGCAAATCGCGGCCTAGGGCTCGAATTTACCCGTCAGTATGTTGATCGTGACTGGCGCGTCATAGCCACCGCACGGCGTCCTGAAGCAGCGGATGATTTGATTGCATTAGCGGGTGAATACCCGGGCCTCGTCATAATCGAAAAACTCGATGTGCAGGATTTTAAAGCGATCGACGCGTTGGCAGAGAAATACACTGATACGCCGGTCGATATCCTGCTCAACAATGCCGGCATCAATGGAGGCGCTCGGAATCAGATATTTCGGAAGCTGCGGTACGAGGTCTACGAGGATGTGCTGCTGACCAACACCATTGCGCCGCTAAAGATGTCGGAGGCCTTTTTCGATAACCTGCTAGCCAGCCAGCAGAAAAAAATTGTGACGGTTTCGAGCAGTGAGGGGTCAATCGGCAGCGCAAAGCAGGCGCGGTTGTACTTTTACCGGAGCAGCAAGGCGGCGGTGAACATGGTCATGGTGAATTTAGCACTGCAGTTCAAGCGCAGAGGTATCAGCGTCGGAATCGTCAACCCTGGTCCTACCGATACGGATTTCATGGCCGGTTTGCCAAAGAGCATGCTGAGATCTCCCTCCGACGCGGTCGCGGACATGATCCGTAATATAGACGGTCTGAATCTCGAGACGACAGGGACCTTCTGGCAATACGACGGGACGATTATGCCGTGGTAGTCTGGGCGCGCGTATTGCCGCGGCTCCGACTGCCGCAATCTCGCCTTCGACAACACTCCTAGCGTCGCGTTTGCCGCGCCAATTCACCGCGAATATTTACTTGACCCTAGCGCAGCACACTGACCTTCTGGCCTCAGGCGGATACGCACAGCGCATTAGCCGTCAGCGTAGCGCCGGAGCACGCACCCCGCGGTGGCCAGCTACGTGGTTCAGCCGGGAAATTGGGCTATTCCCGCCAGCGCCCGCTCGACGCCTGTTTCAGCACGGGCCACGATTTCACCGGAATTGAGGTCAAACTTCGCAACAATCCCGGTGAAAAA
>JAYZJE010000260.1:0-3634 GCA_036164895.1 Pseudomonadota bacterium | reverse complement strand
AACCCGATGGCCGGCTGGGCTTGCGTACTGGGATGCCAGTTGTTCGGCAATGCAACGCTGCTGGATATCGATACGCCCGAATGGGAACACGGGATGAAAGTTTTTAAGTTTGTCGGGTCGAATTTTGAACTGGGCCGCGAGGTGGCGGCGAAACCGCGTGGCCAGATCGCACGGCTGGATCCGGACCGGATTGTTTACACTGAACACCTGATGCGCAAGCAAGGCTTCGCTCCGCGTCAGATCTGGCGCAAAGGCGAAACTGAGACGCGAGTGGTACCTGGCGGCAACGTGTAAACAATAACCGGGACTGACTTTTTCTTAGTGGTCGTGCGAGTGCCCGTGATCGTGCGAGTGCCCGTGATCATGCGAGTGCCCGTGATCGTGCGAGTGCCCGTGATCCCCGGCCTTGGGGGGCGTTGACGGCAGATCATCGTGCTCAGCATGCGGTATCGGTGAATCCAGCATGTGGGCAAACTTCGGGCGCACGTTGGGCTTTTTCGGCTGGGCTTCCTTCGAATTTCGCCAACCGCTGCCTTTCAGGTGAAAATTCGGTGCCGACAGCAGTTTGCATAATTTCAATTCGCCGCACTCTGGGCATTTTTTCAACACGTCATCGCTCGATTTCTGCAAGATGTCAAAAGCGTGGCCGCAAGCTTGGCATTGGTAATCGAAAATTGGCATTCACAAGTCCCGGAGCGCTGGGGGCCGGCAAGCATAGCAGATCTGGCAGCAAGCCCTTTATCGGCGGCGATTATCCAGTGGCCACAGCAGTCAGGTAACCTTGCCGGGCGCTCAGCCTCGGAGTAAGACTGCGTTATTGTCGGTGGCAATCGACACCGGGCAGCGTTGTTGGGGGAGCCCCCAGCAAGTCTTCGCGGTCTACGCGACGAGGAGAACAATAATGCGAATCGATATCATTCTCGAGTCCAACAACTCGTCGGAGACGGTATTGAGACTCGGCAAGCTGGCCGAGGAAGTCGGCCTTGGTGGCGTCTGGGTCTCGAACTTGAATGACTCCCGCGACCCGTTCATCAACTTTGTGCCGTTGGCAATGGGCTCCGATCGCATCAAGCTCGGCCCGATTGCAGTCAGCCCCTTCGAACTGCACCCGTTAAAAATGGCCAGTTCGCTAATCACATTGAACGAGATGGCGAAGGGGCGTGCGCAGATTGTGGTTGGTGCGGGCGGCGGCACAGTCGGGGTCATGGGGATAAAACCGACGCGGATTGTTCGCGCCGTACGAGAGTGCGTCGAGATCATCAAAGCTGCGGCGACCGGCAAACCGGTGCGATACAAGGGCGAGATATTCAAGGTACGCTGGTACGACCCGACCTGGATTAAACACCAACCACCGTTGATCTATGTCGGCGCGAACGGGCCGCAGATGCTAGCCTCGGCGGCGCGCTATGCCGACGGTATCATGGTGAGTGACTTCGTTCCCGAGCGCGTCATCTGGGCACGCAAGCATATCGATCCAGCGCTCGAGGAGGTCGGCCGCAATGTGGATACGTTCCCGGTCAACAATTTCTGGGCTTGGCACGTCAAGGAAAGCAAAGAAGAAGCGCACAAGGAGGCGCGTATCTGGCTGGCCGTGCGCGGCACGATCTATGACAAGTACATTCGCGATGTCGTCAGCGACGAAGAAGCCAAAGTCGTCGCAAAGAACATCTGGTCATTCATCAATGCCTACCATACCAAGTCGGACGTCATCGAGGGCGTGTCGGACGAAATCCTGGCGAAAATTATTGATCACGGCACGTCGGCATCGACGATTGCCGAGATCGACCGCGAGGTCGAACGCATGCGGGAATTCAAACGAAACGGCTTGAACGAGATCGCGATTCGCGTATACGAGAATCCGGCCGATTCGATCCGGTTGATTGGCGAAAAGATTGCTCCCGCACTTAAAGACTAGAAACCCGAACCTGAGTTTGCTGGAGAGCATCTCGATCAACCATCTCTCTGCTAGTTTCCATACCGCTGGAAAAACCAGGGACGCTAAGAGCGGAACTAAAAAACCCCGCTGCAGCGGGGTTTTTTTATCGAATGTGGCTGACACTAACGGGCATTGGCTTGCGACGGCTGCGCCATTTTCACCAGACGGCTAAAACCTACTAATAGCAAGACAATAAAGAACATCAAAAACGTACCGATGTACATGATCGCCGGTACGCGCGGCAAGTTGATCAATGCGTTCGGGAAGCTGAGGTAGAAAGCCGACATCACGCCCAGCAACGGCAGGGCTATTGCAAGCTTGGCCTTGCGGCTCAAGCCGAGGCCATGCATTTGCGTGATCAGGAATACCGCAAGACCGCCAAACATGAACTGTGACCAGGGCCCCACGTCACCCTTGTCCATAATGAACCAAGCCACCATGGCACCGTGAACCACGAACAAAGTCTCCAGACACATCGTCCACCATCGATTGGTGTGGAAACGGGTGAAAAACAGGCTACTCTGCAGTATCAGCAACATCATGTATGCGAACCCGGCCAAGTGACCCTGCGTCATCTCTACCGGGTGATACCAGAAAGTATAGATAATAGCCCACGAAAAATAATAGCCATGATAGCGGCGCACGGTGTCACCGACGCTGTTCATGACCTTAACGCTCTTACCGAAGAACAATCCGCGACGACGGTTTTCCATCACCATAACCAAAAACAGCATCAGGACTACCGATCCAAACGAGGTCGCCTCGTGCATGTCCTGGGCCAAGCCGTCATAGAACAATTTGGTCTGGAAGATATGTAGAACGACGAAAATGGCATTGATACCAAGCGCCCAGACATTGAAAGCATGCAAACCGAGAATATAACGTGGTCTGGCGCGCCGAGCCTGGGCGATCAAAAACCAGATGGAAATGTTGTGCAGGGCATACAGGACCCAGGCCGACAAACGGGTCCACACTGTCGGGTCCGCAAGTTGCCAGTAATACCACCAGTTACCCTTGTCCGCTGGTATTTCAACGTTAGCGCTGTACGGCGCCATCAGAATAATCAGCCCCATGACCGCGGCACAGCCGGTCAGGCCCCACCAGTGTCGATAAGGGATTACACGATCACCGGTCGGCGGAGCCTCAATAACGTTGTCCGTCTGCATATTCCGTGTTTTTCTAAGTCTGCTCTGCGCTGGCGAATTATTGATAATAATGCACCCACGCGAGCGAATAAACCGCGCCACGATACCTATATCGCGACGATTTATCACGCGCAATCTAGCCAACAGACCGTATACTCCGATGAGCCATGAGCTGCGGCTCAACCGACGAAGCGGTCCGCGGTCGTTCAACCGTTACGCGAAAACCCAATAACAACCCGGCGCATGAAACCTGCCCTCGTTCTAAACCCAAGGCGCCCAGCAGCAATCGGATTGCTAGCCGTGGTGGGTATCGCCGTGGCGCTGGCCGCCAGCGCAACTGAAATCAAGGTCAGCGAAGGCACTAGTTTCACGGTGGCCAATTCACCGGATGGTGAAACCCTAGCGCTGGATCTACAGGGCCGGTTGTGGATTCTCCCAAGCGCCGGCGGCGAGGCGAAAGCGATTACCAACGGTATCGGTGACGACCGCCTGCCGCGCTTCAGCCCGGACGGCAAGCAACTGGTGTTCCAATCTTTCCGCAGCGGCAACTGGC
>JAYZJE010000259.1:0-4354 GCA_036164895.1 Pseudomonadota bacterium | reverse complement strand
GCCTGGGACGATATTCAACGTCCCACCGATGGCACTCTTGCCGTCGGGGTAATACTGGACCAGAAAGGCCGCATGCAGTAAGCCAACGCGCGGATTCCTTGCGTGCACGTCGATACCGAAATAACGGCCAAATACGGTCGGATCCTGGATTGGATCGGTCGGTTCGAACACGATGCCAGTCATCCGCCCAATTTTTTCCACGTTAGAACCGCGGCCGACCTTGACTTCATAGAGGGCATAATCGTAGTTGAAATCCTTGCTCGTCAGCACCAGGTCGTCGTCGATCTCGGCAGCGCGTGCAAAATACTTGGCGTCCATCTTGTCAATAAACTGAAGCGTTCGTGCCGCAAACGCCTGCTGCGCTTCGGTAAGACCATCGACGCCGTCGTTGACCCCCGCGTGCCCGGGAATGGCATAAGTAAACACCAACGTCATAACCAAAGCAGATAGGCTTATGGTGATGAATCGTAATTTCGGCGTTTTTATTTGATTTGTTTGAGTCATATCTTTAGCACTCCTCTGTAAATAAAAAAATAAGGTCGGGCACCCTTTTAAGGCTTCTTTGCCATCCAACTCATCATGCCATGCATGCGCTGGACAAATGCCACCGGATCGGTATCTTTCAGCCGCATCGCCTCAAGCGCCGGTTCGATTGAGATGATCGGTTCGTACTCTTTATTTTGTAACGCCTCGACGACCCGCTCACCACACTGCTCCGGCGTAATACTCAAACCGCCATTACCCCAGTCATTGTGACCGAACTCGGTGCCGTCACCGGTCAGTGCGTATTTGGCGACGTCGCTCTGAACGCCGGCGATGACCAGCAGCATCACGTCGATGTGGTATTCGAGTAGCTCGATGCGCAGCGTGTCAAACCACCCATGCAGCGCATGCTTGGCGGCGCAGTACGCGGTGCGGTATGGCACCCCGTGTTTGCCGGCGACCGACGAGGTCACAACCAGGTGGCCGCTTCGTTGCTCAATCATCCTCGGCAACACGGCCTTGGTCAGGGCGATGGGTCCGAAGAAATCTACCTCCATAACCCGGCGGTCGACGTCCAGATCGGTGTCTTTGGCTAGTTCGCGTTGTGAGATACCAGCGTTATTGACCAGCACATCGAGACAGCCAAAATCAGCGAGCACCCTGCCCGCAGCATCCGCAACTTCGCCCATGTCGGCAATGTCGAACGGCAAAACTGTCACTTTCCCTGGACCGTCGGTGCAGGAATCTTTGACCCTATTCAGTTCGTCTTTCTGTCGCGCCGAGATAATGAGGTCCGCGCCCTCACGGTGGAATACGCGAGCCATCCCCTCGCCCACCCCACGCGATGCGCCAGTTATCCACACCGTTTTGTTTTGTAGTTTCATGGTCACTTCACCGGACTGCACTCGCATCAGTATAGGTGAATCCGCACCGCAACGACCTAGCATTCGAGAAACAGGGCATCGGTAAAGAACTGACTTTGAAATTTTTTACAAAGTTTTAGTAATCAGAATATTTCTCGCAACACACGGTGCCGCGGATTTTTACTGCGAAAAACCGGGGCTGAGCCGGTTCTGCTTTATATATAAATTAAGCGGCGTCGAACTTCGGAGACTTACGGCGTTGCCGCGCCTGCTCGCCGCCGGGCTGCAGCGGAATCGGGTCCAGTACCCAGTTGCCGCTCTCGCGCCGGTCGGGGCACGGTATCGCAAATGCAACGCCACCTTGCTGTTCCTTGAGCTTTTCGTAATCGATGCGCCAACCGTTCGCATCCCATTCCGCTAGCCACTCGCGGTAACGCACAACGACGTGGTCGCCGGGCACCAGAATTTCCTTGGTGTTGGTCGGGGGTGTGCGGATCGGGCGCAGCGTCTGCAATATATTCACATCCTCCTCGACAATCTGCAACGTTGGCTTCTCGATGGTCATGTCGTGCTTGTCCTCGAGCATCCAGCTGCGCATATTAACGAAGAAGATTCGGGTATTGGAATCGTCGATCGGTGCCTCGAAGCCGTACTGGTGGAATGAATTCTCGGCTGAAATGTCGATCCAGGTAATCAGCTGGTTGGGTCCTTGGTGCCATGAACCGGCCGCGCCGACGCGCTCGCCCGTCTTGATGGCGTCCAGTTCAGTAGAGGTCCCCGCTTTGCTCGGAAATGCCATGTAGAATTTGCTACCCCAGGGAATATCTTCGACCGGGGTCGGGTTGCGCTGCTGTTCCGGCGACATCATTGGCGAGCCCTGCAGCGGATGCACGAACTCGTTATGGATCGGGTCAAACCCGTTTTCCACGGATCGCTCGTAATTGCAGGCGACGTCATAAACATACAGCTGGGTCTTCCAACCCTCGGCGCCATATTCCTCGATGTTATGCAGCGGCGGCCGCTCGTCTTCGGGCAGGTCACCGAGAAACGCAAAGACTATGCCGTAGCGCTCCTGCACCGGGTAGGAATCCACTTTCGCCCGCGCCGGCGGCTTTTGCCCGCTCAGTGACGGCACTTTGACGCATTTGCCGTCGCCGCCATACTGCCAGCCGTGATACGGGCAGATGACGCAACCATCGCGCACCCGGCCGGAGCTCAACGAGCTACCACGGTGCACGCAGGTGTCCGCCAGCACGTGGGCGGCACCATCATCATCACGAAACGCCACCAACGGCATCCCCAATAGCTCAACTCGCAGTGGCTGATCGGCAACGATCTCAGTCGCTCGGGCAATCGGGTACCAGAAATTGATATACATGGAATGCCACCTCACTGACGAAACGCTGCAGCGCTCCTAGAATCCTGTTTTTGTTAGCCTAAAGAAATTCAGTAATGCCTGTCATAGGTACATTTACGGATTGCAATGCGCGCCAGGGCATCCGACATCGGCGCAATGCAGATGATACGCCGTTTCATGAGCTTAGTGATCCAAAAGTTGCGCTTCGAATCCGGTGCACGACTTGGGCAACGCGTCTTTGTGTTCATTGAGAATTGTTTCGGCGACGGCGGTGTCTGCCGTGCTCGGGATACCGTCCTGCGTACCTTACTCCAAACGCAGTTTGTCTCATACCGCATGATCACCCTGAAAGACGCAGTGCCTACGCCCGCAGCCCGGCCAGATCGGCGCCGGCGGGTCGCTGGTATAAGCGCAAACCGAACTCGGGGGCGATCGCGAACACGTGGTCGAAGATGTCGTCCTGAATCCCTTCGTAAGCCGCCCAGTCAGTATCGTTACTGAAGCAATAGATCTCGATCGGCAGGCCTTCGGTGCCTGGCTGCAGCTGTCGCACAATCAGAGTCATGCGATCGTGAACCTTGGGATGATGCTTCAGGTAGTTGTAGATGTAGGCGCGGAAGGTGCCGATGTTGGTTAGCCGCCTTAAGTTCACGCAGGACTCGCCCGGAGCATCTAGCGCCTCGTTATAGGCTTTGAGATCGGCCTCCTTCGCCTCGATATAGTCTTGCAATAACACAAAATTCTCAAAGCGTTGTACTTCGCTGCCCGTCAAAAAGCGGATCGAGTTGAAATCGACATTGAGCGAACGCTTGATGCGCCGGGCACCCGACTCCGCCATGCCGCGCCAGTTTTTGAACGAATCGGCAATCAACCGATGGGTGGGAATTTTCGTGATCGTCTTGTCCCAGTTCTGCACCGTCACGGTGTAGAGGGCCACATCGATGACGTCACCGTCTGCGCCAAACTGCGGCACTTCCAGCCAGTCACCGACGCGAATCATGTCCTGCCCGGTTAGTTGGAGGCTAGCGACGAGCGACAGCAGCGTGTCCTTAAACACGATCAAGAGCACCGCGGTCATCGCGCCCAGGCCACTCAGCAGAATCACCGGCGAACGGTCCATCAGCGCAGCGATCACCAGGATCGCACCGAGGATGTAAATCGCGACCTGCGCAAGCTGCACGAATCCCTTGATCGGACGGCTGCGCGCGATCGGCCGACTCTCGTAAATCTGGTTGGCTGCCGACAGTGCCACCGTTAACGTCAGCACGATCATCAAGATCATATAGCCACTGGCAACGTTGCGTACGAGTGCCTGGCCGGCTTGAGGCCAGCCCGGCACCAGTTCAATGCCGGCATAGACCACGATCGCCGGGACGACCTGCGCTAAGCGGTCGAACACCTTGTGCTCGACCAGCGCATCGTCCCATTCAAACCGCGTACGGGTTGCGACCGCGCGCACTGCGGCCAGCAGCAAGCGCTTGGCACCCAGGTCGGCCACGATGGCAAGCAGAATCAGAATCAGGCTGCCGGCTATCGTGGACAACAGTGGGTGGACAGAGGAAAGTTGGTCGAGCATTGACTTGGATTCTCTTATGAAGTGACGGTGGTGACCTTACAAACCAAATACTGGAAATCGCATCAGTATCATTAA
>JAYZJE010000258.1:0-6554 GCA_036164895.1 Pseudomonadota bacterium | reverse complement strand
CATAGGGTCGGGGAAAATTGATGCCGCCTTTTCGATTTCGAAGGTTAGCGCCATCCCCACTTCCTACCTCGTAGTAACGGTTCACGTGTTCATTGATGATATGCAGTACTTCAACCCGCTGCTCGGTAAAGGGGTTGTACCAACTGTCGAGAATTTCGTTGGTCTGGGGATCCAGATACAGTAGTGCTTCACGATGATAGAACCGCCAGGCCTGCTCAGCAGGCCTGTATTCCACGTGGCTGGCACCAATGCCGTAGGTATTGAATACGTGGAAGTTCCCTTCGTTGGGCACCATGGCCCAAACGTCTCCTGCAAATCCGCCTAAGGTGTCAGCGCCGGACAGATCTGCTTGGAGCTTGATCATGGCCTTGCAGTTGTCTTCAGCTGAGTCCAGATCCAGGGTCCAGTCAGTCTTCGCCAGGGTCGGCGGTGCGCTCATCCCGGCGGCCATCAGACCGGCCCCACCCAGGGCAAGGCCCGACATCGCGGTACGGCGTGTTAGTAACGAATTCGGATGGATAATTTTTTTGTTAGTCATCGTCGTGTCCTTTTCCCGTATGCCTCAAGGGTTGTCGCCCCACAAACTAACGCACTGAGTCTGCCATAAATCGGAACCATTATATCAAGACCCCAGAACACGGCACCGACAAGGCCGAGCGCTCCGTTACTGATCCACTCGGCTTCGATGGCAAGCCCTTAGTTCTCAGCGGAGATGGAATTTTCTATCCTTGGTGGTGGTATATTGGTCCAGCTCTCGTGATCGCGCATTGCGGTCAGGAGATTGGAATTAGAAGTATCAGTTTGGCGGCAGCGCAATAAGCTTTGCACTGCCGCGGTGGAGAAAAATGAATGGACGGACCGCGATATTCAACATTGGCGCCGCTAGCCAGCGTTATTGTCATGATGTTAGGGCTGTCTGTCGCGGGTGCTGCCGGTGCACCGGTCGAGTTCAGTGAGATTTTGCGCTTAAGCCCTGAGGGCAGGCTGGCGATTTCGCCGGCTCTGGCTGTGGATACAACCGGACAGGCGCACGTTGTGTGGGTGGACAAAGGACCGGATGATAACGCGCCGTTGCACCAGGAGCCCTCCGAGGCTGCAAGCGGTTCTGGAGGCCAGCTTCACGGGGATAAAGCTTCCTACGGCGCGGCCCGTGCCGCGTTCGACAATCTCTACCACCGTCGATTCTCTCCGTCGTCCAATGCAAACAGGCTGAGCGAGCCGGTGCGGGTCAACAGCGAGACGGGTGAAGTATGGGGAGTTTCCGTTAGCAAACCGCAGATCGACATCGGCCCCAACGGCACGCTTCATGTATTGTTCACCGGCAGGCAGCGCCTGAGTTCAGGCAAAAGCTCCGTCGTTGCCCGCTACACCCGTTCTATCGATGATGGGCAGTCTTTCGAGCCGGCACGTACACTGAACTCAGCTGCCAATAATGATCTCAGTGCGATTATGCACGGTGGTTTCGTAGCGGCACATGCGTTTGGGACCGTGCTGGCCGCGAACAACGGTGACGTTCATGCCTTCTGGATAGACACCCGGCTCATGGACGAGTCGGATACCTCCGGTGCTTTGTTTTCAGCCGTATCCCGTGACGGCGGTGAGACCTTTGAGAGGGATCGGCCCCTATTCGAGGATTTAATCTGCCCGTGTTGCCAAGTTGCTGCCGGTGAAGCGAACGCTGCGATATTTCTGACCAGCCGACAGACTTTCCCGGGTGGTTATCGCGACGCGAGTATTGTGACGTCGAAGGATCAGGGTCGTTCCTTCGATGCACCCGTGCGAGTGGGGGAAGGGCGCTGGCAGATTGAAGGCTGCCCGTTAAAGCGCATCGACGTTGCGACGCGCGGCAAGTACGTGCATACGGCGTCCTACACGAGCGGCCGGGAGCCCACGGGTGTTTACCTGTCTCGTTCAATTGATGGCGGTGCGACCTACGAGAACCCCCTTCTGGTTCATGCTGGAGCCCGCATAGCTGATTCCCCTTCGGTGGTGGCTGACGGTCAGGGCCGGGTCTATGTCGTGTGGCATGCTAAGACCGTCGGGCCACGCCGTTTATTCCTGCGCGTCTCGACGGATAATGGGCAGACCTATTCCGCGCCGATCGAAGTGCCAACACCTGAAGGCACCGCTGCGTATCCGGAGATTGCTGCGGCATCTGACGGCACCGCCTACATCGCTTGGCAACAGGACAACGCAGTGAATCTGATGTCCGTCATGCTTCGACAGAAGCGGTTAGCGATACTAAACGTCGCGAAATGAAAACATTGCCGGGGCCGGCCCTGCTTGCCGCGCTACTGCTGTTGTTTCCGAAACACGGATTTCCGGCCGACCTCACTGGCACGGGTCGGATAACCCCCGTTTCGTCCGCAGAGTTGACGGAGGTGCTCGCCGAGCAAGTGGGCAAAGTCGTGCTGATTAACTTCTGGGCTAGTTGGTGCACGCCCTGCCTGAAGGAGATTCCAGCCCTGGTCGAACTGGCTCAGCGTTACCGGGCCCGGGGATTCGAGCTGGTGTCGGTGTCTCTCGACGATCCACGGGATATCGAGGTCATCGTGGTGCCGTTTCTGAACCGGAGGTTCCCGGATTTTGTCAGCTATGCGCGCCTGGATCCGGACATGGATACTGTGGTCAGTGTCGTTGATACTGCGTGGAACGAAATCCTGCCATCCAGCTACGTCCTTGACCGCGACGGCAACGTGGCCGAACAAATTCAGGGTGGTCAGCCCATCGAAGTGTTCGAGGCAGCGGTTTTACCGTTGTTGGACGGTGCAGAAATTCTATTGAACGAAACCGGCAGGGGTTAGGCCGTTACGGTAGGCGCGGAGCTGAATAAAGGCGTAACAATTGTTTATGACTATTAGGGTTGGTAATTGCAGAAGCAGCGGCTTGATATGATGGAGCGTCTATTCGATTCGTTTCAACCGTTCGCTCCGGTGACGCGGTCATAAAATTTTTGATAGTCCGGCGACACGTCTTTCTCGTAAAGTTTCTGCATGTAAATGGTTGGTGACTGAAACCCTTCGGCGTAACAGACATAACGCCACCCATCAGGTTTTCTCCGAAACACCGCAGAAACGCGATTATCGGAACCGAATGGCTTCGGTTGAAAGACCAGCTTCATTTCCGTTCGCATCCAGTAAGCTGCGTAGGCCAGATCCGGCGCAAGCAGGCGTGCGCTGACATTGTAGAATTTGACGCGAATGGCTTCGGTTATTTGTGGTGTGCGTTCTGGCGCCAAGTAGGCGTTGATTGCGGGCCAGCCGATAAACCAGTGATCCTGTTCTCCGGCCAGGTAATAGGGCTCAGGGTCATCGGTGTCCCACAACTCCCGCAGGGCAGCTGTGTCCTGAGAATCCCATATAGCGACTGTCCTGGCGAGCAGTTCTTCGATCTCAGTGGTTACTTCCGCGGTGGCAGCAGCAGTGCCGCCGATTGCTGCGCCGGCGGGAACCGCCGCAACAATTTGTTTTAGAAAATCTCTGCGCTTCATTGATATTCCTGTTTTTCGGTGACGTTTGTTTCGAGGTGCTCTGTAGCCTAATGAGACCATGCTTTGCCTACAGCAAATCCATTAGCCTGGGCTTGAATACTTTCTTGATCGAAGTCAGTGTGACAATACTGATAAGCGCCAGCCTTGCTTATCTAAGGATATACAGTGTTGCGATAGGCTTTGATCTCTAACTGACGCGATGACTATCCGTCGACATGCCCAAGTTCTCTGCCCGGTGCCACGACATCGCGGACTTTTTGCTTGATTTCCTTGGCCTCGGGGAACCGACCCTGCTCGTGCCTCGACCACAGGGTTTGCCCGTCTATGCGAACTTCAAAGATGCCACCCGTTGTGCTGGGTATCAGCGCCACTTCGGCAAGTTCAGCCTCGAAAGTAGACAACAACTCCTGCGCGAACCAGGCTGCCCGCAAAAGCCAGCGGCAGCCGGTGCAATACTCGATCTCAACTCGTCGGCCTTGGCCCATGATTTCCCCTACCGCCGGTCAATTTGGTGCGAACCGTTTATGGAACACAGGGCATTCTAAACCCCGCGCTAAACAGGGTTAGGCCCGGGTGACGATATCGCCTGCGTGTATCGTGCCGGGCTGAGCTACGCGGGCGTAGATACCGCGCAGGTTTAATTCCCTGCCGACGGGAGAATTGAAAAACTGCATTGCATCCTTCCCAAACCGCGCGACGAATTTACTGCATCCGGTGTGTGGCTCGTCAGTAACCTCGATGACGGCTGATCCGAGCGACAACCGTGTCCCGGGCGGCAGATTTTCGCCGCTCAGGTCCAGGTCGATATATAGCTGATCGCCAGCGAGTGACCAGCGATCTTTGTCCTGTGCTACCAGAGCGGCCGCACGGGCATTCATGATGGTGAGTTGCGTGTTCGGATGTGGGGTCCAGCGTGCGGTAGCGCGACTGCTCCAACTGTCGCCGACGAGACCGACTTCGGGGCTCAGCTCGGCTTCTTCGAGAACCTCCCGACTATCGACTTCGGGTCGGCGCACGATCATCTCTAGCACCCCGTCATCCTTCGGCGACCGGCGTACCTCATCCAGACCCGTCTCCAGCTCTTTAGTTGTCAAATTTGTCACGCTCGTTTTACCCCTTACCCGTTACGACCTTAATGATCACTCAGGTGCATGGACGGTGCCAGCGGTAAGCGCATTGCTATTGCTCCGGTCGCCGTTAATGCCGGTTGCGGCGCTGTGTTTGAAGTGAGCACCGACCCCAGAGCGCGCTGCCCAAACGTTTTTAAAGGGCTTAGCAGATGGTTAATTAATTGCCTAGAAGTTCTTTCGAAGGGTTAGCCCAGCTGTCTGGCCTTCTCGAGGATAGGTACCTAGCTTGCCATCCTGTAACGGGGAATCAAAAACGGTTCCATGCCAATCTTCATCAAACGCGTTTCTGACCCAGAACGTTACCGCCAATCCACTTTTAGGGAGGTCTAGGCCGGCTCTCAGGTTCACAAGAGTTACACCGTTCTGTAAGGCAAAGG
Source organism: Pseudomonadota bacterium (assembly GCA_036164895.1). GTDB lineage: Bacteria > Pseudomonadota > Gammaproteobacteria > Steroidobacterales > JAPUGB01. The sequence continues at coordinate 1,557 of JAYZJE010000258.1, read as the reverse complement.
GGTCATTATTGTTATGCATCATCATGTCAGAGTAATAAATATATTCGCCGCCAATAAATAATTCATTACCAGATCCTAGCTGAAATGTCTTGGATGCATTAAATACCAAGTGACGATCTGAAACGCCGCCCACCCGGTCTCCACTTCTGTCACAGTAGCCGTTAGCCGCTAGTTGGGCCGCCTCTGTTGCGTTACCGGTGTGGAATATGTTGGCGATTTGACAATTCCCGGCCTCAAAGGTGCCGAACTCGGCTTCGGTGTAGGTATAAGCTAAAGAAAAATTAGTGCTATCGTTTGGTAGCCACCACAATTCCAGTTCTGCACCATATATATCAACATCACCGGCATTTTGTAAATTGAATGCGGTGCCGGTAAATGTATTGGTTTGTAAATCCTCAACTTCGGTCGAATATAAAGCCAGGTTTATGCGTAACGCTGGGTCGAGGAAATCTTTTTTAATCCCTAGTTCAACGGTTTCCGTATCTTCGGGGCCAAATATGGGATTGAAGCCGAAACCAATTCGGTCCGTGTTGGTGCCCCCAGATTTGTATCCAGTAGAAAAGGACGCGTAATACATCGTTCTATCGTCTGGCCGTGCGGTCAAGGTCAGATTGCCGGTCACCTGGTCATCATCGAAGTCTTCATCCAGATTTGCCCTCGGGCAAAGCCGTGGGCTCACCGAACAATTTGCCCAGCCCGGTTGAAATAAAACGGCGAGCGCAGGCAGGAAGGGAACTGGATTCATTGCTGCTAATGTGGGGTCAAACGGCGCTCCCGCAAAAGCGAGGGCCTGATTCCCAGTAATGCCGAGCGCTGCGGTAATTGCAGCGACATTCAGTGCGGTGCGCCCCGGTATGGCAATGCTCTCGCTGAAGGTGCTAACCATGTCTTTGCTTTCGTCCGTGTACCGTAAGCCCAATGAGAGCGTCCATATGTCTGACAAGTCGAAGTCAACTTCTCCAAACACGGCCCAGGCTTCGTGATCCTGGGCAGCTCTGTCGTGAATGACGCTGCCAGCTTGAATAGGATTCGCCAGCGTTAGTGGAAAAGTTTGCCCATATGCTGCATCGATGAAACCTAAAAGCTGCGGGCTGGCTGCAGCTACCAGTGCCCCCAGTACATCAGGAGATACACCGATAACGTAGTTATTAAGGAGGGCTCCTGCCGTTATATCGTCTGTGCTATCCAGTTCTTGTGTGTAAAAATAAGCTCCAACCTGATAGTTGATACGACCATCATTATTGGTGGTTAAACGAAATTCCTGGGTAAAAGAGGTTTGATCTGCGCCGTAATCTCGTAAAGCTAGATCAACATCAGTGAAATCTACATCGAATACATCACGCGTATCGAAGGCACGAAAAGCTGAGTGCGACGTAAATTGGAATTTTTCAAAATCTTTGATTATCTCAATAGACAGGCCTCGATCCTCGCTTGTTGAGGCTGGCAACGTGTTCGTGGCCAATTCCATGGCAGAAAAAGTGCCGGTACGAAATACAGTGCCGCCAAGCGCAGTCATGATCGCATCCGTTCCCAGGATGGGCAATCCGCCGTTGGTTC
>JAYZJE010000257.1:0-4844 GCA_036164895.1 Pseudomonadota bacterium | reverse complement strand
ACTAGACTCGTTCATTGTTGGCGTTTAGGCGCTCGTTGTCGGATAGCAACATCTATCGACATAGGTTCTTCATCATTGCGGCCGCATACGGACGGGCCCCAGCTTTTCGCGCGCCATCGCCGCAATCGCCTCGGCAGCGACGACCGAACTGCTACCGAGGTGATAAACCGATTCATCACGCAGCTTGCTGACAATTGCACGAAACGCGTCTGGATTGGACAACAGCCTGCGGACCTCATCCGGCGCTTGATCAAGCTGACTCGCCGCCAATATCGCCCCGATCTTGTCACGGACTAAAGATTCGAACGGTTCGATCCCAAGTTCCTGCCAAGAATCATTCCGGGCCTTGGGTGGCACGTCGATGTACAAAACCGGCTTTTCCAAACCCATTGCATAATCCATTCCGGCCCCTGACCAGTCGGTGATCATCAGATGCGAATCGAATAGCGAGTCGCTCTCACCCATCTGTTCGACCAGCTGGAATCCCTGACGGTCTTTGTATTGATTGACGATCCGATCGATAACCTTTGGTGTCAACCGGCGCGTCTGATAATGCGGCCGCAGCGTGACCTTAAAACCGGCCTCCAGCAGAATCCCGGTCAGTTCCACGCCAAATAGGTTCAGGATCGCCTGCTCACCCCATGACGGCGCCAGTAACACGTGAATATCTTCATCCGCCTGAGGCGCCGGCGGATCTCGACGCTCCACCAACAGCTGCTCAAGTCGGTGATAGCCGTGTTCTATAAGTCGTTTGGGTCTCAGGCCATGCAACTCCTCTCGACGGCGAATTTCGCGGGCCTGATGCGGGCCGGCGCACAGTATTGCGTCGTAATGATCGTAGGAATCTGCATGGTCGGCCATATGCGTGCTAATCAGAGAGTGAAACATGAACGCGTAATAAACCGGATTAACGGAACGCTTGAGTTGAAGATTACCTAAATCAATCATCGTCATCAGCACGACATCCGCATCCAACCACTGAAAACATATCGTTCGAATTAGCCCGCTGCCGATACAAAACCCGCTGAGACTGGGATTGTCCTGCACCAAACCAAGGTCTGGGGAATCCGACGTTAGGTAGCAGACAGTTTTTCCGAGCGAACCGATAAGGTGATCGATGATAGGAGCGAAATGGTGCCAATCCTGCCCACTCTCCGAATAGATGACAATACGCCGGTCCTTGCGTGGCAGATTCTTGTAAGCGCGATACTGACGCCAATAGTTAATGCTCTTAAACATGTTCAGAAACGGTTATCAGGCCAGCTAGTACAAACATAGCAGTTAGGTTGACAGGCAAAAAGTTATGGACCGTCACGCTGCACCGATCATTGTGGAAGCAAATCGCGCTTGCCGCCGGATCAAGATTCGCCTGCAGAATCCGGGTCGGTCGTCTGAGGCGGCTCGGAACCGGCATTACGTCTGGCATTCCCACGGCGAAATACGGACTTTAACTTATACCAGTATGTCTTCGCAGCGAGCCCGACCGTGGCGAGTACTCCGAGGACGGCGGAGATAATCATGCTGCCAGTACTTGGATCGAGGTACGCGAATGCCGGGGGCGCAAAGCTGACCAGCACCGCCGCAGCGCTGAGCAAGATCTGAATTTTCCCCATTCTCCTCACGCAGTTAACCTGTCTCCAGTGTTGCCTAGCAGCGCCACCTGACCCCTGATAGAGGTTATTATTCATCATCGGGGCCGAAGCGCAATGTTCTAACACCGTAACGCACCCCACCCAAGCCACGCGTTGGACGGCCACAGCAAACAGCGGGTAATCTGGGATAAGTTGGGGCAATCTTTCGCCATACCGAACTACATTCACCCCACCGGAGAAGAATAATGACCATGCGCATGCTCCAAACGTCGTTCATTAATACACCGCCCGACGGCAAGCTCGACCTAGACGATCTGGAAACCAACTTTATGGCCTTGATGAAAATACGTGGCGATATCAGTGGAAAGGATTTCTTTTTCGCATTTCCGGGGGTCGCCTGGGCCATGGTGCCTCAAGAACAGAACTACCGGGCATTCAGAACCTTAGGTTTAGGTGCCGGCCGCCTTGAGGAAGTACCGGAAGGATGGCGGATCTATAGCCGCGAAGTGCTGCTTTACATGGACCCAGACACCGGTGAAATTCTGAGTGAATGGAAAAACCCGTTCCTTGGGAATCGCACCGTCGAGGTCATGCAAATCGCCAACGATCCCGTCAATGGTGTTTTCCAGCGAGAGGGTAGTGGAGTGTTAGCTCCACCCTACCCCTATGTTGCATATGGCGATGACATCGTCTTCCAGTGGGACTTCTATATCATGCGCCCGGCAGACATGACACGCGCAGAATATCCATTGTACTCAGCCGGAAACAAAGAACAGCATGCCGAATTGTGGGGCATACACGGCCGAAAGAGTGACGTACTTAATCCGGACATCACCTCCGGACAATGCGTAATGTCGTGGTCCCGCGTCGCACCGTGGCTGCCGTTCATGGAGATGGGCAATAAGCCGGGGCAGATGGTCTTTCAAAGCCAGGCGATTAAACTGATGGATGGCCCGCAGGAACTGCCACGATATGTGCTCGATTACCTCGAGAAAAACTATCCTATATACCTGTCCGCGCCTACCGAATGGAACGGCCCCGAAATGCGCAGTTCCTACGCAGCGTTCAAAGAAAAAATCGATAAGGAGCGGGAAGCTAACCAGTAAGGTCGCAGTGATTTTGCACCTTTGGAAACCAGCCGCGATTAACTTTTTTTACGAATCCCGCCTGAGTTTTGGGTAGATATCCCTAAGTGCGCGTTCTAAATGTGCGGCGTCGTCGATTTCTGCCCACACCAAACCGTTAATAACGGGGCAGGCGATTGCCCAATTACGTGCGGCGGCAACCAAGCAATCGGTCTCGTAGTCGAATTGCAAAGACTGTTTGAATTTATTCTGGGCAATGTTCAACATCAGGCTGAACAACTCGCGTGAGATTTTCGAGATACCGACCAATTCACCGGCTATACCCGGACCCAGTGTTTCGCGGTACTTCGACATACTGACCAGCATGCCGTCCTGGCTTTCAACGTAGACTTCATCACCAGCGCCGGTCGGCTCTGACAAAAGGATGGCGTCCGGTTGATCGAGCCCAATAATGACATCGATTGCGCGTGGTTCGAAAATAAGATCCGACTCCAACAGCAAGAAAGGTTCTTCTTCGAGTTGCTGACGCGCGCAGAACAACGAGTACATGCTGCCGGAATTTTCGTATTCAGCATTGTGTACAGTTTCGATCAGGTTCGGATATTGGGACACCAAATGTTCATAGTGTTTGGCACCGAAACCGGTCACGATGACGATGCGCTCAATGCCAGCATCGGACAGCCGCTGCACGGATTCTTCAACGATCGGTCTGTCACCGAGCTCGAGGAACCCTTTAGGCCTGCCATTCAGCTCACCCCTAAGCCGGGTACCCATGCCTGCGGCCAAGATCGCGGCAGTTTTCATCGAGCGGCCCTGGAAAAACACGCTTCCAGCGAACGGCGGAGGCGCTCGAGGTCCTCGTCAGTGATGTCCCCCATGTGCGCGATACGAAATATGCGGCTACTAAGATCGCCCTGCCCCGCGTATATAACGAAACCATCCTTTTTTAAAGCGTCGTGGAGACCGGCGTAGGTCCAACCGTTCGGCAACACATACGACCAAAGCACGGAGGAGAATTGCTCTCTTGGCAACAGCGTGGTCACGCCCAGGTCGTGCAAATAATCCGCGATTACTTCTGCTCGCCTGCGGTAAGTTTGACCACGGGCTTGCCAACCGCCCTGCTCGTCGAGTTCGATCAACGCTTCCTGTAAGGCGAACACAATCTGCACGGCCTGAGTAAACGGCGAGTCACCCTCAGCGTGTTGTGACCGGTAATAACGAGTGAGGTCGAGATAGACACTTCCGGACTGCGAACGCGTGCCATTCCATAGCGCCTTACGTGCCAACACAAACGAAATGCCGGGGACACCATGCAGACACTTATTGGCTGTCCCCGCCAGTGCCGAGAGATTCCAGGCATCCGGTTCAATCGATTCGGCGCCGAAACCGCTGACGCTATCGAGCAATAGCTGAAGATCACGCTCGCGACAGATCTGACCGAGCGAGTCAAGGTCATTCAGACGGCCGGTGGTTGTCTCATGGTGAACCGCCGCAATGTGAGTGATGCCATCCTGTTGATCCAGGGTCTTTCGCAATTGTGCAAGGTCCATCATTTCAAGCCATGGAGCCTTAACAAGCGTATGTGGTTTTCTCTGCGCCGCGAGCATGCTCGCCATCCGCTCGCCGTAAACGCCGTTAGCCAATACCAGCGTCCCGGTATCGCGGGGTGCAAATGTGTTCAGCATCGCCTCTACAGATGCAGTGCCGGAGCCGGTCAACATCACTGCATCGAACGCATTCTCCATTTCGGGATAGACCTTCGTCAGTCGTCCGTTAATGTCCTGGGTCAGTTCGCTGAATTCCGGTTCGCGGTGGCACCAGTCGCCACGACACAGTGCGGCACGAACCCGACTGGTTAGCGTCACCGGCCCTGGGTTCAGCAGTATCGTTCGCTCCGCCATAGCCTTGCTTTAATGCGCCGTCTTTTCAGCGCCCAGGAACTTCCGCAATCGCGCCGCCACATCGGCCGGCGCGATCGCAGGACGAGGTAACTGCTCGGGCACGCCGGGAAAAATCGGAACGTGCACAAAACTAAGTGCCTCTCTACACTCACCGATCTCTGCGGACAGCTCTCCAGTTGTAGCAACGCTTAATGCGTGCGGGTAACCGCTGGCGGCAGCAATCGCACAAAAGTCGATGGAATGGGACACCGTGGCCTGGCCTCCAG
>JAYZJE010000256.1:0-7337 GCA_036164895.1 Pseudomonadota bacterium | reverse complement strand
TGAGGTGAGTCGGGTAAATGGCGATTACATTGAATTTGACCTAACCGTTCGCGGCGATTGCAATCGCCTGATGCGCGCCATGCGCGGCAGTCAAATTCTCCAGCCGATGACCGGTATGCAACGGTTTAGCACTGATTCGCCGGCATCGCCCGGTTATCGCCCGGCTGAACAGGAATCCGTTGGCGTTTGCCGGCGCGAGTCGGATGTCATATATATGATGATGCACTCTCCCTGAGCGCTGGCAAGCATGGAATCAATTTTTCGGCTTTCACAGATTCCCAATGCGATATGTGCGTTCCGAATCGGTCTAATCATACCGATCGTGATGGTCTTGAACGCTGGCCAATTTCGCTTGGCATTGCTGCTGATGATTTTAGCGGGCGTTTCAGACGGGCTCGACGGCTATCTTGCAAAGCGGTTTCAATGGCGCAGCCGCATTGGGGGATTGCTGGACCCGCTGGCAGATAAGTTGCTGCTGGTGTCGGTTTTCGTTACGTTGGTTTGGATCGGTCTAGCACCGGTCTGGCTTGCCGCAATCGTGGTTGCCCGGGACGTCATCATCATCGCAGGCGTATTGGCTTACCAGCTTTTCATTGGTTCATTCCACCCGATACCCACGCGGATCAGTAAACTCAATACGGCGCTCCAGCTACTCTATGTTTTTTTCGTGATTTCCTATGCGTCGTTTGCGTGGCCGCCGAGAATCAGCATCGTCGTAATCGGTGCCGGGGTTTTCTTCGCGAGCCTCGTTAGCGGTATCGATTACGTGCTGCGCTGGAGCAGTTTGGTGCTGGCGGCGGTGCGCAAGTGATTGACTCCGAGTATTTGGCCAATAACACGGGGTCGGCGTGATGCACCAGCTGCCGCTTGATGTGCAACTCGCTGACTATGCGGTTTTCGAAAGTTTTTACCCCGGGTCGAATGCGGCGGCAGTGCATGCGCTAGGGCTCGTAGCGGCAGGTGAGGGCAGCCCGGTCGTCTGGTTATGGGGCCCGAGAGAGTCCGGTAAAACACATCTGCTGCAGGCCTGCGTCAGTGAGGCAAGCCAGCGGAAGCGCGATACCGCCTATTTGCCATTAGATTCGGTGCATGGCTTGGGGCCACGGATGCTAGACGGCATGGGGCAGGTCGATCTGCTCTGTATTGACAGCGCCGAAGCTATTGCCGGCGATCCTGATTGGGAGCAACAGTTGTTCGTTGTGTTTGAGGCCTTGACCCAACATGGTGGACGCTTGGTGTTGGCCGGCAGCGAGGCGGTGGCAGGGTGTAAGTTCGGGTTGCCGGATCTTGCATCACGCCTGATGTCTGGTGAAACTTATCGGCTCAATGGGCTCACTGATGAGGAACGCGTAGCGGCGTTGCAATTGCGAGCGAGTTGGCGCGGATTCCAGTTACCTGACAAAACCGGTCGGTATTTGATTGCCCGCGTCGATCGGGGTGCTGGCGCGCTGTTCACGCTGCTGGATCAGCTCGATCATGCGGCGCTTGCAGCGCAGAAACGTTTGACCGTTCCTTTCGTCAAGTCGGTGTTGGAACAAAGCTAGACGTTGCGGGGCGCTCCGTTCAGCGCATCGAAAAAGTCACCAGCGGATGAGTCGGTCAGTATTATCGGTAGCCGTAGACTCATGCTGGCGCCGAGTGCGCACGCGATGGCAAGACCCAGTAATCGCGACACGCAGGCTGTTAAACTCAACGCTCTGGCCAACCCTTAAGCCGGATCGCAACCTCCGTGATTCGGCGACCAAGATGCCGAGCGATTGCTGCTTCGGCGTCACTGAGTTTCGTATCGGCCTGGCCAGGTGCAACATGACTTGCCCCGTAAGGAGTGCCGCCGGTCCGGGTTGTTGTCAGCGCTGGTTCCAGGTAAGGGACACCGACTAAAATCATGCCATGGTGTAGCAATGGGAGCGACATGCTGAGCAGCGTGGTTTCTTGGCCGCCGTGCATGCTGCTGGTTGACGTGAAAACGCCGGCCGGTTTGCCGGTCAGGGTTCCTGCCAACCATTCGGCGCCGGTGCCGTCGAGGAAATGCTTCAGCGGCGCGCCCATGTTACCGAAGCGCGTTGGGCTGCCGAGTATTAACCCGTCACAATCGGCTAGGTCAGTGGCTGACGCATACGGGGGTCCTTCGTCGGGTATTGTCGGAAGAGGCTGCTCGGTGTCCGGCGAGACGCTCGGAACCGTTCTAAGGCGCGCTGTCGCATTTGCTACCGAGTGAACGCCGCGAACCACCTGCGCGGCTAGCTCCGATGTGGAGCCGTGGCGGGAATAATAAAGAACGAGTATTTCGACCATCAGGACAGGATTTCCAGCACTGCTTCCGGCGGACGGCCGACGCGAGCTTGCTGGTCTACGACGACAATAGGCCGTTGCATGACCTTAGGGTGTTGGCGCAACCACTCAATTAACTCAGCTTCGGACATGGCTGCCAGTTTCTCGCGAGCAGCACGGTAGTCCGGTTCGCCGGTGCGTATAATGTCGGTGACCCGCATGTCCAGCTTGCTTAGTACTGCAGTAAGTTCGGTGGTGGTGGGCGGATTGTTGAGATACTCGATGATCTCTGGTTCGATGTTCCGTTGACGCAATAGGTCGAGCGTCTTGCGGGATTTCGAGCATCTCGGATTGTGGTAAATCATCACATGCATAATGGTTGTTCCCCAGCATATCAAGTGATCATTGTAGCGACAGGTTTTGCCGCAGGCGATGATGCTCGACACTCGCGTGAGGAAATCTTGACGCCCAGTGGGTCGATTGTTAGTTTGCAAGCCTGAAGCGTGAATAGGTGTACCTGCTGTGATTGGGTTCCTTAATAAGTTTAAGGTCGCTGCGGCGCTTTTGTGCGGTATTGCGCTGGTGTTGACCTTGGGTTGCGCGATTTCGCCGCCGGTTCAGGAAATGAGTGATGCTCGGCAGGCAATTGCGGCAGCCAAAGAGGCCGGGGCAGAGCAGCATGCGGAGGCGACCCTAAGCCATGCGGAGTTAATGCTCAATATCGCAGAAAAATATCTTCAGAGTGGCGTTTATTGGCAGGCTAAGCGTGACGCAATTAGCGCCAAGGACAACGCATTCAAGGCGCTGTTGCTTAGCCGGCAAGTAACCACCGGGCAGGGCAGCCCTGCAGCCGGCACTTCCCAGTAGCAGAGCGACCTGCCACCTAACCGGCACACCTTAGACCCGCCGTTAGCCCGCTGATGAGTGCAATTCTTTGCCGCCGGTATTTCGTTTCCGGCCGGGTGCAGGGCGTATTCTTTCGTGCCAATACCGTGGCTGAAGCACGGCGACTTGGTCTGGCCGGCTGGGCAATCAATCTTCCGGACGGGCGTGTCGAGGTGCTGGTGCGTGGTTCGGAGCACGCGGTGCAGGAGATCGGTAGCTGGCTGCGGCGGGGGATTCCGCCGGCTCAGGTTAACGATCTGCAAACGATCGTCGAAGACCCGGACCAGTTTGGCGAGTTGATCATGTTCCGTAGCGGCTGATCAGCGTCGGCAGATTTATCCTAAATATTTGAAATATAAATATAAATATAACTTATTCTACCGTTACCGGGTGAGCTTCGAACTCATGAAAGACGGCTCATGAACGGCATCGGCTATTTACTGCGCCGGTAGGCTAGCGGCCAGCAACGGGCTCAAGATCACCAGAAACCAGCGGGACAGACGCGCTTCAGCTTGCCTTTCGCGCCAGCGTATCGGTAATGAAATCAAGAACCCTGTCTAACGAAATTTCGCGTGATTTGTCGGTGCCGCGATGCTGGTATTCAACTACTCCCTTACTCAGACCGCGCTCTCCGACGGTCAAGCGATGGGGAATACCGAGTAGATCGGCATCGGCGAACTTCACGCCCGGCCGTGCGTCACGGTCGTCGTAAAGAACCTCAATTTCGACTTTTCCCAAATCCCGGTAGAGCGTTTCCGCGGCCGCTTCGACCTCGTTTGATCGAGCGGCGTTCAGCGCTATGAGCACGACTTGGAACGGGCTTAGCGGTTCAGGCCAGATAATGCCATCATCATCGTGATTCTGTTCGATTGCGGCAGCGACGATTCGCGATACGCCAATGCCATAGCAACCCATCAGCATCGGCCGTTCCTTGCCCTTTTTATCCTGCACTGTAGCGCCCATGGCGCGACTGTATTTTTCGCCTAGCTGAAAGATATGTCCAACTTCGATGCCCCGGGCGATATTGATAGGCTCGCCGCCGCCGGGGCTGGGGTCGCCCGACACCACGTTGCGAATGTCTACGGTTTCGGGTTCCGGAAGATCGCGACCCCAGTTTACCCCAGTGACATGCCGGCCGGGTTTGTTGGCGCCGCACGTAAAGTCGGCGCTAGCCCCGGCTGTATGGTCCACGTGCAGGGTGATGCCAAGCTCCACTGGTCCTGCAAACCCTGCTGGCACGCCCAGAACCTTTTCAATGTGCTCAGCACTGGCCAGTTTCAGTGGTGTTGCGACCCCTGGCAGCCGTGCGGCCTTCAGCGGATTGAGTTCATGGTCCCCGCGCAGCACTAGCGCAACAAGTTCTTCACTTTCGCCTTCGACCAGCAGCGTTTTTAGGCATTGCTCGGGCAGTAACTCAAGTGCCTCGCATACTTGATCAATGCTTCTAGCGCCGGGCGTTTCCGCTACCGCCATAAGCTCAGACGGTTGGGGTCTTGGGGTTGCCGGTTGTGGCGCCGGGGCCAGCTCGAGGTTCACGGCACAGTCATTGCCGTCGCAATAGGCGATCGCGTCTTCGCCAGACTCGGCCAGCACATGAAACTCTCGAGAAGCGGATCCGCCAATCGTTCCGCTGTCAGCCTCGACTGAGCGGAAAGTCAGGCCGAGGCGGGTGAATATCCGGGCGTATGCATCGGCCATGTCCTTGTATGTTTTTTCTAGCGAAGCCTGATCGAGGTGAAAAGAGTAAGCGTCCTTCATGACGAACTCGCGAGCACGCATTACGCCGAATCTTGGACGAATTTCGTCCCGAAATTTTGTCTGAATCTGATACCACGTTACCGGCAGCTGTCGATAGCTTTTTAGCTCACGGCGCGCGATGTCGGTCATGACTTCTTCGTGCGTGGGGCCAAAGCAGAATTCCCGCCCGTGCCGGTCGTTCATTCGCAGCAGCAGTGAGCCATACTGATCCCAGCGGCCGGTTTCCTGCCACAACTCTGCTGGGTGAATTGCAGGCATTGCAACTTCATAGGCGTCGATCAGGTTCATCTCTTCCCGCACTATCCGTTCTATTTTTCGCAGAATCCTCAGGCCCAAAGGCATCCATGTAAATAACCCGGATGCGAGCGGGCGAATCAGGCCGGATCGAAGCATCAGTTGGTGGCTGACAACCTCAGCTTCGGCGGGAACCTCTTTGAGGGTGGAAAGGGATAGCTTAGACAGTCGCATATGTACTGGCTCTGACAGGGGACCGGTCTGACAACATCGGCCGGCGGTATTCTAACGACAATGGCGGTGTAAGTCCCTGTTTGGAACAGTGTGCCGGTCTGGCCAAGACTGACATCGCCGGCGGTTCGTGTACACCCCGACAAACCTAGCGCCACGGGTGTATTCGGGCTGTGACCGTGGCAATATGTAAAGAAGCTGGCATCGCGGAGGCCTCGTGGAAAAGGAAGGCGAGAAAAAGGGACGAATACGCCGCCGCGGCATTTACCTGCTTCCCAATCTACTGACCACGGCGGCACTATTCGCGGGTTTCTACGCAGTGGTCGCGGCAATCGACGGCAACTATAACAAAGCAACCATTGCTATTTTTGTTGCCATGCTACTGGATGGCTTGGACGGTAAGCTGGCGCGCCTGACCGGCACCGAGACCGATTTCGGTAAAGAATATGACAGCCTTTCAGACATGGTTGCGTTCGGTTTGGCGCCGGCGCTGGTTGTGTATCAGTGGGGTGTCGAACGCTTGTCCGAATACGGCTGGGTTTGGGCGAAGCTCGGCTGGCTAGCCGCGTTTCTGTACGCGGTTGCTGCGGCACTGCGTTTGGCACGGTTCAACGCGCTGCCGGTTTATGCTGACCGACGCTTTTTCGAAGGCTTGCCCAGCCCTCCGGCAGCGGCGCTAGTTGCTGGAATGGTCTGGGTTGGCACCGTACATGACTGGTCCGGCGGTTTCGCGCTGGCGTTTGCATTTTCGGTCACCGCGACTGCAGGAGCCCTGATGGTCTCGCGGTTTCCCTATTACAGTTTTAAAGAAATCAGCGGTCGCGGCCGCATCTCTTTTACCTACGCATTTGTGATCCCGCTGACATTCATTTTGATTGCGCTGAATCCACCAACCGTGCTGTTCACGCTGGCGGGAACTTACGCCGTGTCGGGGCCTATTCGCGCGTTGTGGCTGCTACGAAGTCGCACTGGCCCCGTCAAACGCAGCCCCGGCAATTTTCCTGGAGCCGGGCCTTGAGCCAGGCGGTTGCCAGATGGTCCTCGCGTCAGCACAAGGTGCTCGATGCACTGGGCATAGATATCTGGGTGAGCCCGGATCGTTTTACAGACGCCCCAGCAACCGACAGTGTAACCGGCGTGAGGGTTGACGGTGCCGCCGACCAGGATTGGATTGCGTTGGAACGAGAGGCGCTGAGTTGCACACGCTGCTCACTGCACCGGTCCCGGACGCAGGTTGTTTTCGGAGTCGGCAATCCGGCAGCAGATTGGCTGATTATCGGCGAGGCTCCCGGAGTCGAAGAGGACCGGCGGGGTGAACCGTTCGTCGGCAGGGCTGGGCAATTGCTGAACGAGATGCTTCGCTCTGCCGGGCTGACCCGCGAACAGGTGTATATCGCCAATATCCTCAAGTGCCGCCCGCCGGAGAATCGTGACCCGCGGCCGGAGGAAGTAAGTTGCTGTATCCCGTACCTCGAGCGCCAGATCGGCCACATTGCACCGCGGCTGATTCTTGCCGTTGGGCGCATTGCGGCACAAAATCTTCTCGGCGTCGACACGCCACTGGGGAGACTGCGTGGCACTGTGCACAACTTTGGAACCGGAAGCATTCCGGTGGTGGTGACCTATCATCCAGCCTACCTGTTGCGCAGTCCGAGCCAGAAGCGGAAAGCCTGGGAGGACCTTTTGCTTGCGCAGCAGCTGGTGGAAGACATCAGTTAATGGTCGCAGTCGTTAAAGACTTGGTGCCAACCATTCGTGAAATGGGGTACCGCGATGTGCAGGATATCGTCGCAATCGAAGGCAGCACCTACTCTTTTCCTTGGACCGAGACGATATTTCGTGATTGTCTATTGGCCGGGTACGTTAGCGTGGTGCTCGAACATGCCGGCCAAACGGAGGGCTATGCGATCATGTCGCTGGCTGCCGTTGAAGCACACCTGCTGAATCTATGCGTGGCC
>JAYZJE010000255.1:0-3854 GCA_036164895.1 Pseudomonadota bacterium | reverse complement strand
CAACTAACGGGGGTCAGGGAATATTCTAGGCGGCACACGGTAACAGGAAGGTAAGCAAATGAACCGCCAGCAGATTTGGGCAGTGCTCGTCGCAATTGTCGTCACGTTGTTGTTTTTAAATGTCGTGATGGGACTGGGCATCGGTTTGGTCGTGTTTAATGAGCGATCAGCACCAGATTTTCCGTGGTTTCCAATTCCGCTCATCTTGTTGTTGATCGCCGCCATTGCTGGCATGCACCGCTGGCGTTCCATCGGGCTGACTATCCCGAATGACGTGCCTTGGCGGCTTGTCTATGGATTTGCTTTGGCAGTCACGGTGGTTGGTATCGTCATTTGCATCCTGCAGGGTGCGTATCACGGGTATGTGCGAGTATCGGAAGGCCCTCAGACCGAAGTTAGCCCGGCATTCGCACTTCTATACTGGTTCGCCATGTCGGTGTTCTCGGCAGTGCTTGCAGAAGCGGCGTTTCGTGGCGTCATGCAGACGAGGTTGATGGCAGTCATGGGTGTCTGGCCCGCGATCGTGATTGTCGGCATTGTCAATACAGCGGCGCATCGGTGGAACATCGAACTTCAGCAGCAGTGGTTGGGACTATTCGTGATACTGGCCGGCTGGGGGTATCTCCGTTTTCTGGGTCGTTCACTGGTACCCCCGATTGTCGCCCACGGCGTAACGAAATTTTCCCTGGCTCTCGGGCTCTGGGTTTGGGGCCCGTTCGACCATGGTGTGCTAGCAACAGGCTCACTAATTTTGATTGCCGCCACTGGTGTTGTCGCGCTGGTTATAGCCATTTTTCTGGCGCGGAGTGTTTCTGCTCAACTCCACTTAAGCCGTCAACCGGCGTAGGCTCAATTGCCTGGTTGAGAATGAAAGCGGACCGACCGCCAGCTGGCTCATCGTACCATGGCATCTTTACGCATCGCCCACACTTATAATTTTGGAACCTTTGCGGCGATGAAGTCGTTACTCGAAAGTGAAGGTGTGACCGTTCTTGATATCGCCATTGGTGGGCACCTAGCTGTTGCCGGCGTTGATCAGGGTTATTATCTGCAGGTTCTTCCTGAAGATCGTGTAAGGGCACGCGCAATTCTTCGGCATAACGATCTCGGTAAATACATATTTGTGGAAGACGGTTGAGGAATACTTGGCGTGCCAAGCAAAGGCCGGGAAAGCCTTGATTGCGAAACGTTACACAGCTATAGAAATCGGAGTGCATGATGATCAACAAAACGAATATCCGTGATCAGGAATGGGGCGAAAGATCACATGGTGAACGTTTCCAATGTAGTCGCATTGGCCTGACCAAACCGGAAAATAACAGTGGCCTGGGTTGCGCCGTGTTCAAGGTCGCATCGGGCAAACGCGCTTTTCCGCGGCACGCTCACCTCGCGAACGATGAGGCTATATACGTTCTTGCGGGATTCGGTCTGCTATCTGTCGGCGAGCAGGAGTTGGAAATGAAGGAAGGCGACTTCGTCTTGATACCGCGCGGGGTTGAGTACCCACATGTAATGGTCAATGAAGGACATGAAAACCTTGTATATTTGTGTTTTTCGACCATGAATATGCCCGACGTTGTGGATTATCCGGATTCGGAAAAACTGGGGGTCCTGGCGGAGAAATTTTGGCTTAAAGACCAAGGGCCCGGGAAAGTTGGCGGCTTTTACGCAAAAAAGGCGGTAGGTTACTGGGATGGAGAGGAATGATGGTTAGCGGCGTCTGTCATTGTACGACGATGAATTTCGAGTTTTCGGAAACAATTAGGGCATTGTTCACTGCCATTGCAAAACTTCTCGAAAGATCAATGGTACGGTCTATGGGTCTGCCGGCTTTGTGCCCGAAAACGCTTCAAGCGATGCGCCGGAGTCGAAGGGTCAGTTGAAAACAGCCCAGACTGGGGCATGGTCGGATGGGCGATCGAGCCGCCGCGGTGCTGGGTCGATGCCGCTAGCGCTGCACGCGGCGGCAAGTGACCTTGAAACCAACATCAGATCAATGCGCAGTCCCCGTTTCCGACGGAAGGCTCCGGCTCGGTAGTCCCACCAACTGAAGCCGTTTTCCTCTTGGTCGAATAACCGGTAGCTATCGACCAAACCGAGATCCATTATGCTGCGCAGTTTGTTACGCTCCGCGTCGCTGCACAGCACTTTGCCTTTCCATTCGACCGGGTCGTGCACGTCCCGGTCTTCGGGGGCAATATTGTAGTCACCGAACACGACCAGCCGAGAATACTTCTGCAATTCTGTGGCGAGAAATTCGCGCAGGACATCGAGCCACTCTAGTTTGTATTCAAATTTTTCCGAGCCAACGGCTTGGCCGTTGGGCACGTAAACATTGATTACGCGAATATCTTTGCAGGTCGCTGCCACGACCAGTTTTTGCCGATCCTCATAACCTGGCAGATCGCAAATCGGGCTATCGGGTTGGTCGCGCGTGAGTAGTGCGACACCATTATAGGTTTTCTGACCATTCACTATGCTGTGATAGCCAGATTTTTCCAAATCGCTTAGCGGAAAGTTTTCGTTCGGCATCTTGATTTCCTGCAATCCGAGCACATCCGGTTGCTGTTCCTCAAGCCAGTCACGCACATGGTCAATACGGACACGTATTGAGTTCACGTTCCAGCTAGCGATTTTCATTTCTTAGGGAGCCCCCGTGTAGCACAATGTCCCCGGGTCAGACAACTGACCGACCATCGGGTGACGGATGAATTCCGGACTGGACTAGCAGAGCTTCGATATCCGGTGAGCGGCCACGAAAAGCACGGTATGCTTTGGCAATATCAGCACCGCCGCCAACCTCCAGTATTTGCCGGCGGAACGCCTGCGCGATCTCGCGATTTAGCGGGTTATCACCTTGGAACGCCGCAAATGCATCGGCGGCTAGCACCTCTGCCCATTTGTAACTGTAATATCCGGCTGCGTAACCACCACTGAAAACATGGGCAAAGCTGTGCGCAGGCCGGGTGAACGAAGGGCACCGAACAACCGCGGTTTGCTGCCTAACTTCTTCGAGGATCTCACCGATTTGCCCCCCGGTTTCTTCCAAAACCTCTGTATGGATCCGCCAGTCAAACAACCCGAACTCCAGTTGCCGCATCATTTGCATGCCGGCTTGGAAGCTACGCGATTTTTGGAGCCGTTCTAGCAGCTTATTTGGCAGTGACTCGCCAGTGACATGATGACACGACAAGGCAATGACAACACGTGGGTCCCAGGCAAAGTTTTCCATGAACTGGCTCGGTAGTTCCACGGCATCCCAAGGCACGCCGTTTATCCCGGAGATGCTCGGATAGTCCATGCGGGACAGCGCATGGTGTAGCGTGTGTCCAAATTCATGAAACAAGGTAACGACTTCATCGTGCGTGAGCAGTGCCGGGGTGCCATTGGTTGGTGGCGTGTAATTGCAAACCAAATGGGCGACCGGCTTTTGCAGACGATCGCCGATATGCTTGCGTATTAAGCATTCGTCCATCCAGGCACCGGTGCGTTTGTTTTGGTGGGCAAAAAGGTCGAGAAAGAAAGCGCCAATCTCGATGCCGGTTTCATCGAAAAGCCTAAAAAACTGCACATCCGATCGCCAAGTATCGACATCACCGTCTCGTTCGGCGGTTATGCCAAAGAGTTTGTCGGCAGCGAAAAACAATCCCTCGAGAACTTTTGGCAACGGAAAATAGGGACGCAGTTCTTCATCTGAGATTGAAAAGCGGTCGCGCCGAAGTTTTTCGGAGTAATAGGCGATATCCCAAGCTTCCAGTTCGATCCCGGCAAATTGCTCCAGATCTGCCAATTCACGAAGCGCAACAGACCGCGACTCGTCGAGAAGTTGGTGTAAAAATGTCTGTACTTCCTCG
>JAYZJE010000254.1:0-3088 GCA_036164895.1 Pseudomonadota bacterium | reverse complement strand
ATCATGAATCACCAATCCGACAGCCCCAGGTATTTCATGGTTTTTGATTGATTCTTCAACAACTGAATCTATCCGACTCAAACGATCAAGATCAAAAGAAAACCGATGCAAATTGGATGATTCACATGCAATAACACTAAACGCAAGTACTATGATTAATTCTTTTTTAATATTTTTTCTCATTATTCATATTGCTTTAACATCAAAATTTTTGTCATTTATAAATGGCGGACACACCAAACAAATAAGGGTGCAGGTAAACCACGGCACCATATACGACCACCCCTACGACGACCACGAGCGCATCTCTCGATAGCGAGTGGACTGTGGGGGGGCTTTACAGTTCCACGGCGGTTCAGCGACCACATGGAAAACAGCGAGTACAGGCCGAAGGAACCAAACAGAAGCACAGAACCTAGGTCGCCGTTGGTGAGCAGATGCACTGCCGACCAGATGGTAAAGCTCCACAGCATCGGGTGGCGGGTGAATCGCTTGATATTAGTCGGCAAAAGCAGCGTCGCCAGCATTATAAATGCCACGGGCATAAACACCGCTGCCGCTTGGCGCCCCCATCCCGGTGGGTCGTACAGGGGCACGAACTCCACGTAAGCTGCGCCTGTTGTAATCAGCAAAAATCCAGCCACGGAGCCTGCTACGAACACGCCTCTGTAACGGTTCTCGCCTAAACGGCCTACCAAATTCTCGCGACAGCGAGTGCAGGCCGACACTAGGTGGACACCGAAAAATAACATGACACCGGCAATGAGAAGCAACATGTCGCTGGCTTCGAAGACACTTAAGGTCAGGCCTGGGCCTACAATACGATATAATATCATGTTGTAGTGATAACCTGATTTCGAACCCGACAGCGTGAACGATCAATCTGATAATTTTATCGATCCCCGGACCAAAGCATCACGTTATGTGCGGGTTTACACGGCGCTGCGCGAATGGATTAAGAGTGGCAGGTACATGCCTGGCAGCAAGATCGCCTCGGAGCAAGAGATCGGCCAAATGTTTGGAGTTTCGCGAATAACCACCCGCAAGGCGATCGATCTTTTGGTGGAAGACGAACTGGTCTACCGCATGCACGGGAAAGGAACATACGTTTCCGAAAATGCACCGCAACGAGCAAATATAGCCAACATGGCCAAACGAATCCGTGCCGCGCGACGGGTGGCGGGACGAAGCAAGATTGAAGATCTCGAGGTTTCTGATGTCGATGCCGATCTCAGAACGACTGCGGATCTCAAGCTGTCGAAGGGTTCGCGAGTAAAGAAGATTTCATACGTCCGGGTATTCAGCGGCACACGTATTTGCTATGTGGAGTCATACATTCCAACGGCCCTTGGTGTGAATGTCGAACAGAGTGATCTCACCCATACGACGACCTTGTCCATGCTTGAAGAGCAAGGCATTCATATCGACAGTGCGACTGAGGTAATCAGCGCTACGCTTGCGGATGCAAGTGTTGCCCAACACCTTGAATCGAATGTGGGTATTCCACTACTCAGGATCAAGCAGGTGGTCGCCGACTTGGAAGAACGACCAGTCGAAAGATTCATCGTCTACTATCGCGCGGACCATTACGAACACCCGGCGAGCGTGCATGACAGGAAAGATCTGGATCTCGTGCACGGGGCTGCGCCAGCGTCGCGTTAATGTTTCACGCGACACAGTAACTTCCCGCGTATGGCCGACGTGCATGCAGGAAAAGAAGTTGCTCGCCTCCCACTGTTCCACTGCAGCCTCGAGATGCGGGTACACCGTTCTGCCAGCCCGCGCGGATGATACGTGGCTAATAGAACTGACCGAGTGAATGCGGTGAAACAGGCCCTGATAATAGGCTGCGGTTATACGGGTATGAGGCTGGCTGCCGGCCTGCAACAGATGGGCTTTCGAATCACGGGAACTGCCAGAAGCGAGAAGCGCCTGCTCGGGATGCGTAACGCCGGAATCGATCCGGTCTCAGGATCGCTCGAAGCGGCCGAAACGCTGGAGCAATTTTATCAACTCGACCCGGAGTTGGTCGCGTACTTTGTACCGCCGCAAAAGAGAGAACAGGATCCTCTAGCAGCGGTCTTGGGCGCGCTATCCAATTCGTCCTTGGAGGCGTTCTTGTACGCCAGCAGCACTTCCGTTTATGGCGATCACGCTGGCAAATGGGTCGATGAAACGACGCCGGTGACGCCAGATAACCCGCATGATGCGGCACGAGTCGCGGCTGAACGCCTCGTTGCCAATGCAGCGCAGAGCGTCGGCATGCCGACGCGCATCTGCCGCATCACCGGAATATACGGACCCGGCCGCACCTTGCGGCGCCCGCTGGCGAGTGGGACATATACCCTCGTGAAAGACCACGACACCTGGGTGGCTCGCATTCACGTGGACGACCTGGTTACCGGTCTAATCGCAGCATGGCAACGGGGAGCGGATGGTCAGGTCTACAATCTTGTAGATCAGCGCCCACACCGAGCATCGGAATTCTCTTGTCTGGCCGCGGACCTAAATGGACTGCCGCGCCCCAAGTGGATCGACGAGGATGAGGCCCGAAATTACTATGAACCCCGCGCATTGCAACGCAAGCTCGCGAGCAAGCGGGTACGCTGCGCGCGCTTGGTTGAAGACTTGGGTGTTCAACTGAAATTTCCGTCATTTGAAGTCGGGCTTCCGGCGGCGGTTGCCGCCCAGCACAGTGGCGATCACTGAACGGATGCGCACAACACGCTGTTAAAAGTGGTATCGAGATCGAAGCGACCTACAAGATGAATACGCGCGGCGCTGACCCGAAGCTGACGACCGATCCGGAAGGTAAGACGATTCGCTCGCTGATGCTGCCGATGCTGGCAGGCATGACCGCGATGGTCTGCTACAACATTACGGATACCTACTTCATCGGGCAACTCGGTACCCTCGAACTGGCTGCGATCAGTTTTACGTTTCCGGTCGTCATATTTATCGGCGCGATCACGGTTGGTTTCAGCCACGGCACTTCCTCGGTCTGTGCACGTTTGTTCGGCGCGAACAAACTCAATGACGTGGGCCGGGTTACATTGCACGCGATATTGCTCGGCGTCGTGACCGGGCT
>JAYZJE010000253.1:0-3306 GCA_036164895.1 Pseudomonadota bacterium | reverse complement strand
ATTTATTGCTTTTTTCCGCGCTTCTGCCTTCGCCGCGGGCGCCCGTTGAGCCCCACCACGCGTTTCGTTCAATACTCAACCAACGAGCCCTAGCTCCTCCAAACGACCGGAAGTGATGCCCATCGAGTCCGCCGCAGCCTCAGCATTATCTGCGCTTTTCCATAGGATGCTGGCACAGCCTTCCGGTGAAATGACCGAGTATACGCTGTATTCCAGCATGATCAGTCTATCGGAAAGACCAACTGCCAACGCGCCGCCCGAGCCGCCCTCACCGATTACGGCGCTTACAATTGGCGTGCTCAACCTCGACATAACAAACAAATTTCTCGCGATGGCTTGGCTTTGTCCGCGTTCTTCCGCACCCACACCGGGATAGGCTCCCGGCGTATCGATCAGGGTAACGACTGGTAAATGAAACTTTTCAGCGAGAACCATCAGACGCAAGGCTTTTCGATAACCCTCCGGTTTCGGCATACCGTAATTTCGCCGCACCCGCATTTTTGTATCGCGACCTTTCTGATGCCCGATCAGAACCACTGGTACCCCATCCAGCCGTCCGAGCCCGCCCACAATAGCTGGATCGTCGGCGAACATCCGGTCACCATGCAACTCTCGAAAATCCGGACTGATCTTTGCAATGTAGTCGGAGGTATGCGGGCGCTGGGGATGTCGTGCAAGTTGGGTAACCTGCCACGACGACAGGTTGGAGAAAATACTGCGTGTCACCGACTCACTCTTGGATTTCAGACGCTCAATTTCCTCGCTGATATTTATCTTGGCGTCATCCCCGACAAACCGAAGTTCATCGATCTTAGCCTCTAGCTCAGCGATAGGCCGCTCGAAATCGAGAAAGTTAAGGTCCATCGATCAAAATGTACGGAACGAGCCCGATTTAAATTGTATAAAAATCATATTGAATTTCGCCAATTCCGATGTTGCAGTTTAGCGATCCTATAGCCCCGATTGGGCAGGTACAACCCTGCCTGGCGGGTCCGCTGCTCGCCGTTTCTGATAGATGAAACGAAAACTTTTAACACCAATTGCCTCGGTTAGCTGATCGCGTAACGCCCGGCTCGGTCTAACCGACCAATCCGCGCCCAATTGCAGGCGGGCTTCTGCGCTGGGTGTTGCGTAATACAGCGAAACATTGCATTGCCCAGGCCGAAATGGCTCAAGTATCGTTTGCAGTTTTGCCACATCGAGGTTGGTTTCGCTGTTTGCCAGCCAGTGAATCACAAGCTGGTGCGCTTTCTGCTCAATCACACGATCGATATCTTCAATGTCCTTAACGCTGAGTCTCCAGTCATTGATAAAATCGTCATGCCGGAGCGTGCCGCTAACAACGCGAACCGCCTGACCATCTAACAGGTGGCGAAAACGCTGGTAGCTCTCCTGAAACATAGTGATCTCGAGCCGACCCGTGCTGTCATCCAAATACATTGTTACGCGATTGCCGCGTTTGCGAATGTCTGTCAGAATCCCAGCCAACGTGACTTCCCGACTTGATTGCGAACCATACGTACCATGGTTTGCCCCCGACGCACCAGCGGCTACATTTCCAATGTAGCCGGTTGCAATATACGGGCAATCCGCTAGATATTGATCGAACGGATGACCACTGAGGTAAAGCCCCAGGCTCTCACGCTCCGCCACCAGCAGATCGTTCGAGGTCCAGTCCCGAGTTTCGATGATCCCCGCAACGGCCACAATAGATGAGCCGCCGCTAAACAAATCATCCTGGCCAGCCTCCTGTGCCCGGGCATTCTGCTCCGCCTGACCATGCGCACCCGGCAGGGCCGCCAGCAAGCTGGGCCGATTAGGCCCTAGCGCATCCAACGCACCGGCCTTGATCAGTGCCTCCATCGCTCGACGACTGACTTTTTTATGATCTACTCTGTTACAAAAGTCATACAAATCTTTATATTTGTTTATCTTTTCTCTACTGCCACAAATAGCACTGGCAGCCGCGATCCCCATGCCCTTGATTGCCGCCAAGCCATACCGGATTGCGTTCGCCGCTTCGACGCTGAATTGCTCGACGGACTGATTCACTTCCGGCGGCAACACGGGCAGATTCATTGCGTCACATTCGCGCTTCAGCGTCTCAAGCCGGTCAGTGTTATCCATGTCTGATGAGAACGCCGCGGCCATGAAGGCTGCCGGATAATGTGCTTTCAACCACGCCGTCTGGTACGACAAAACCGCGTAGGCAACTGAATGTGACTTATTGAAGCCGTAACCGGCAAATTTCTCTATCAGATCAAAAATGCGCGATGCATCGCTTTGGCTGGCTCCCTTGCCTATCGCACCTCTCAGGAAAACCGACCGCTGCTTTGCCATCTCCTCAGGTTTCTTTTTACCCATTGCACGCCGAAGTAAATCCGCCTCACCAAGCGAGTACCCACCAAGAACCTGGGCAATCTGCATCACCTGCTCCTGATACAGAATCACTCCATACGTAGAAGCAAGTACCGGTTGGAGGCTCGGGTGAAGATAGTTGATAGCATTTGCATCTTTCGCGTGCTTGCGCTCAATAAATAAATCCACCATCCCGGATTGCAGCGGTCCCGGACGAAACAATGCCACCAACGCCACAATATCGTCGAAATGATCAGGCTGGAGTCGTCGAATGAGGTCTCGCATGCCATGCGATTCCAGCTGAAAAACGGCCCTGGTGCGGCGCGATTGGAGCAACTGGAAGGTGGACGCATCATCCATGGGTATCTTGCGCATATCCAAAGGAGCTTGAACATCTCCTTTGACTGTCTCGTTGATCATTCTGACTGTGCGGTCGATGATCGTTAGCGTGCGTAAGCCAAGTAAGTCAAACTTTACGAGCCCCATTGCTTCAACGTCGTCTTTATCAAACTGGGTTACCGCAGTAACGTCATCCTCGGCCCGATAGAGCGGCATAAAATCAGTCAATGGCTGCGGTGCAATTACGATACCCCCAGCATGCGTACTAGCGTTACGAACCAACCCCTCTAGTTGTTTTGCCAAATCAATAATGTTCCGCACTTCGTCATCAGTTTCGTATAGCTCACGTAATTCAGCGTCCTGCTCCAACGCTTCCCGCAAGGTGATTCCCAGCTCCATCGGAATAAGTCGCGCGATACGATCCGAGAATCCATAGGGCTTTCCGAGTATCCGGCCAACATCGCGAACCACAGCCTTAGCACGCATCGTTCCGTAGGTGATGATCTGCGAAACGCGCTCCCTACCGTAACGGTCTGCGACATACTCGATAACTCGGTCACGACCTTCCATGCAGAAATCGATATCAAAATCGGGCATGGATACACGCTC
>JAYZJE010000252.1:0-6233 GCA_036164895.1 Pseudomonadota bacterium | reverse complement strand
GAGACCGAGGAACGCTTTTGGAATCCGCGGTGGCGATTCTAACCGAGTATGGACTCATGCCGAAGAAGCCGCCTGGAATCACATTGTGTATTGGCTCCGAATCGTTCTACAGTCGCGCAGATGATGGCAGTACATTAAAATTAGGCCTCGGGTCCAGTGCCGCGGTTTCCGTGGCGGTGACCGGTGCATTTCACCGACTGTTCACTGGGGAGCGCGCGACTAAGCACGATCTGCTAGAAATTTGCCTGAGGGTCCACCGCCGCTTCCAGGGTGAGTTAGGCAGTGGCATTGATGTTGCCAGCGCTTTGTTCGGCGGCGTGCTCTCACTGGAACCCAATCCCGCGTCCCTGCCCAGCGTCACACTGCTGACATGGCCCGACAAGCTATTTGCATTGCCGGTGTGGACCGGTGTGCCGGCTTCTACGACCAGCATGCTGGCTATGGCCGATGCGTTTCGGGAAAGCTCGCCGGAGCGCCACCGCTTGCATATGGGCGCGCTGCAAAACATTGCAAATGAAACGTTGCAGGCGTGGCGCGATAATGACAACGTTATGTTGCTGGCGATGATCAAAGAATACAGTCGCGAGCTGGAAAATTATGATAGCGATTCCAATATAGGAATATTCTCACCATCTCATCGATTCTTGCAGCGCCTATCAGCGGCACGAGGTGCTGTGTATAAACCTGCCGGTGCAGGCGGCGGAGATTACGGCATAGCATTTACAGACAGCAGTGAAACCATTGCTCAACTGAAGTCCGAGTTGCGGCGTGAGGGGTTTCTGTTTACCGATGCGGAATTGTGTGCAGAAGGATTTCGCGTTTTGTCTGATACCGGTCAATAGAGAAACTTTCGCTCATTTGATGTAGCGGCAGTACTCGATACTGGCATTCTGATTCGATTGTCAGCGGTATGGCGTTGGACCGATACCGCAGGATGAGACCGTGGTTATGGCCCGCCTACTCTTGCTTCAAGCGTCTATTCTACGGTTATCGAGATCGCTTCGGACATTATTGGCGGCTGATGAGGCACGTGGTTGCCGTCACCGACCAGAAGCTGCAGCGTATGCGGTCCCGGGCTCAGTTCGACGGTAGTTTCCGTCTGACCCTTTCCGAAGTGGATGTGGTTTGTATCCGCGGGAACAGCCATGTCCATCTTCGGCGGTTGGATATCGACCAACAGATGGTGGTGTCCGGTCCCTGGCTCGTATGTTCCGGCCGGGGCAACCTCGAGTCCCTCGAGCCCAAACTGAACCAATATCGGCGATGAAACAGTTTTCCCCTTCGCCGGGCTGACGAAAAAAGCTTTGGCGGTTGTTGGAGCCGGTGTGCGTGATGCCATCAAGGTTGTGCTGCTGTCGCTTCCGGATGGCGCTGTGCTGGCCTGATCTTGCCCGGGACTACAAGCCTGTAGCAGGCCCGCAAGACCCGCCCAAATAGCTATGATTTTATGATTCATGGTTTTTGTCCAGCTGCATTGCGAAAGGCCGGTCATGGTACTCCGGTTCGGGAATCGTGTCATGAATCGGCCGGTCGATCGCGCCGAGCTGTCAGCCTATCTGCTGTAATCGACCTGGATTGGGCCGCTTTTTTAGCCAGCCCTACTCGTTCTTCCAGCGTCTGATTTGGCGGCGGGTTTTTTGCCGAACTCACGGTCATCGAATTCATCCACCGCAATTAAGTCCATCACCTTACTGTCGTATATGCGTAGCTGATTTGCTTCTTCCTTTGTCAGGATGCCGTTCTGTTCGGCCTGATTAATTTTATCAAGAGGATGGTCGGCGGTGATTACACCAGCTTTTTCCGCATCGCGAATCTGGTGTTCCAGTGGTGTCACCTGTTCAGCCATTTCAAGGGCTTTCTGCAACTGTCCGAGCTGATTTTCGGGGCCGGGGGTTTTGTAGATTCCTGCGCACAGACGATCGCGGGCTGCCGTGGGGTAGGTAATCAGTTGGACTAACTTTTCGCCAAGCTCATCCGATGGCGCGAAGTAAGTCCGACCCCGAGGAAATACACAGAGCCGCAATAGCACGGCAACCAACCGATTTGGAAAGTTGCGAAGAAATCCGTGCAATTGCTCTTGCGCGTGGTACAGCAATGTGCGGCAGGACCATTCCACCAGCGGCAAATCTGCGTCGGGCCGACCTTGGTCCTCATAGTGTTTCAGCACGAGACTTGCCAGGTAAATGGCACTGAAAACATCGCCCAGCCTGGCACTGAGTGATTCGCACCGCTTCAAATTACCGCCCAGAACGAGCATCGCAGTATCTGCTGCCAGGGCAAAGGCTGCACTGTATCGGTTTATGTGCTGGTAGTAACGCTCGGTCGACCCTTCGATCGGCGTATCACTGAGCTTGGCGTGCGTCAGCGCAAGAAAAAATGACCTCGCCGCATTGCTTGTCGTATTGCCCACATGGGTGAACAGTAACTGATCGAACTCGTGCAAACCTTTGTCGTAATCTGGGTTTTGCGCGGCCTGCATTTCCTTTAGAACAAAAGGGTGGCAACGAATCGCACCCTGTCCAAAAATGATCAGGCTGCGCGTCAGGATGTTAGCCCCTTCTACGGTGATTGCTATTGGCACCGCTTCATAGCCTCTGGCTAGATAATTTTTTGGCCCCATCATGATCCCTTTTCCGCCATGCACATCCATTGCGTCGTTGGCGATTTTGCGGCCGAGCTCTGTGCAGGCGTATTTCAGAATTGCCGAGGGAACAGCCGGCTTTTCGCCCATGCCAATGGCCGCGGCAGTTACGGTTAAACCGGATTTGATGATGTAGGTGAATCCAGCCATGCGCGTCAGCGCTTCACCGACGCCTTCGAACTGTCCGATCGGAAGATTAAACTGTTTGCGAATGCGACAATAAGCGCCGGACGCGTACACGGCGGCCTTGGATCCCCCGAGGGCGTTCGATGGCAAAGTGATTCCCCGGCCGGCCGACAGCAGCTCGATCAGCATTTTCCAGCCCTGACCAGCTCGCTCCGGACCGCCAATAATGAAATTCAGAGGAACAAACACGTCTTTGCCCCGGGTAGGGCCGTTCTGAAATGGTACGTTGAGTGGCAAATGCCGGTTTCCAGTTTCCACTCCAGGCGTGTCGGTCGGAATCAAGGCTGCGGTAATGCCATATTCATCCTCGTCACCCATCAAGTGATCAGGGTCATACAATTTGAATGCGAGCCCCAGGACTGTAGCGATCGGTGCCAGTGTGATGTACCGCTTGTCCCAATTCAGTCTTATGCCGACGATCTCCTGGCCGTCGAAGATACCTTTGGTGACGACACCGGTATCGGGAATGGCTGCGGCGTCTGAACCGGCCCGTGGTGCCGTCAGGGCAAAACAGGGAATTTCATCGGCCCGTGCTAGCCTTGGCAGATATTTATTTTTTTGTTCCTCGGTGCCGTAATGGATTAACAACTCAGCGGGACCAAGCGAGTTTGGCACCCCAATAGTTGATGCGGCCACGGCGTTCCGACTGGATACCTTCACCAGTACCATTGAAACGGCGAGTGGCGAAAACCCTAGCCCCCCGTATTCTTCGGGAATAATCAACGCGAAAAAGCGCTCTTTCTTAATGTAGTCCCAGACCCGCTTAGGCATGTCGGCCAGTTTGTGACTGATCTCCCAATCATCGAGCATCTCGCAGAGTTTCTCGGTTGGCCCATCGAGAAAAGCTTGCTCTTCGTTCGTCAGTTGAGGCGGTGGTAGTGACATCAGCTTTTCCCAGTTGGGGTTGCCTGTAAAAAGCTCTCCCTCCCACCAGACCGTGCCGGCCTCAAGTGCTTCGCGCTCAGTGGTCGACAGGCTTGGCACCATGGTTTTGTAAATTTCGAACAATGGGGCAGTGATTTTATTCCTGCGGAAGTCGTCAATGTTTAGCGCGACTAGGCCGGCGTAGACCATCCACAGAAGTATGAACCAAACAAAGTGTCCGGCCCCAAATATCGAATAAATAAACAAGGAGACGCCGACCACAATCGTGGTCATTCTGAGGTCAGTACGCCGGTACGCGACGGTCCCTAGCACAGTGACGAACAGCAACAACCAGATCAGACTTGCCACAAAGATTTCCCTAACGAGTGTTGTTTCGCGGCCGGGCTTTTTTACAGAAGGTTAGCCACAGCGGCGCGTTCCTCGCGCAGTTCCGCATCGGTTTCGTCCATCCGGGCGTGACTGAAATCACTGATTTCAAGGTCCTGCACTATCTGATAGCTGCCCGCGCTACAGGTGACCGGAAAAGAGTAGATGACCCCCTCCGAAATCCCATAACTGCCGTCGGCAGGGATTGCCATGCTGACCCAATCGTCCGACGGTGTGCCTCGAACCCAATCACCAACGTGATCGATAACGGCAGATGCCGCAGATGCGGCACTCGACGCGCCTCGTGCCTTGATAATTTCAGCACCCCGCTGCTGAACCGTTGGGATGAAGTCATCGATCGTCCATGCAGTTTCCACAATGTCGCCAGCCGGGCGGCCATCGATGGTTGCGTGACTGATATCAGGGTATTGTGTCGACGAGTGATTGCCCCAGATCGTCATTCTTTTTATTGAGCTTGCGTGCACGCCGGTCTTTCTGGCGAGCTGTGCCAAGGCCCGGTTGTGATCGAGTCGAGTCATTGCGGTAAAATGGGTGGGGTTGATGTCCGGTGCGTTCTTTTGTGCAATCAGAGCGTTCGTATTAGCCGGGTTGCCCACCACCAGCACCTTGACATCGCGACTCGCATGCTCATTAAGTACTTTCCCCTGGGCCGAAAATATCTGCGCGTTGCCGAGCAGTAGATCTGCTCGCTCCATTCCGGCGCCGCGCGGTTTCGCTCCAACTAACAGCGCGTAGTCGGCATCGCGAAATGCAACATTCGGCTGATCCGTTGCCACAATACTGTCGAGTGCGGAGAATGTGCAGTCGTCGAGTTCCATCTGCACGCCTTGCAGTGCATTCAACGCTGGAGGAATTTCGAGTAATTGGAGAATCACGGGCTGATTCGGCCCGAATACTTCCCCGCTGGCAATTCGAAACGCCAACTGATAGCCAATTTGACCGGCGGCTCCGGTAATTGTGACTCGAATTGCGGAAGTCATCTTAGGTGTATTCTGGTTGATATTCTTGACTCTATTCGCTCGCATGCATTGTGACAGCAGCGAAACCGGGTCGGCATTCTACCATTACGGTTCGTCACAGGCGCAGGGATCAGGGGACTGCAACGGCGGAATGGGCCGTACGCTCATTGTTGCGTTACTTTGTGCGTCGTTTTCACAGACCAGGTCGAATCAATTGACATATTTGAGAGACTGTCCACGGGGCAGCAACAGTAGAAAAGAATTTGCCGTTCAGGATGCGACCTCAATGCACAGAACAGGTATAAGCGGAAGGGTGAGACACCGCGAGATTGCGCGATCTAAAAGCCTGGCCGCAAGAAAGTCTTCGCGGCTAACGTTATGGAGCTAGTTCCGGTTCGCCGAATTTTTTTTATAGGCTTGTACTTCAGCGTTGAACTGTGCTGCGATGCTCTCCTCCGCGTCAACTGAGGCGTCATACATTTGGTTGTACGTTGCACGTTGTTCATCGGTCTGTTCCTCACCGATAGCCGCCTCTTCTGCTTCGATACAATTCCGATAAGCATCCAGATTGGCGATATATTGCTTGACTCGTTCCTGCCCCGCTAACATTTCTTCTTCGGTTACTGTTGCACCATCCGGAACGGGGATCGTTTCCGGAATGATGCACTCGGCGTATGCTGACGAAAACATCAGTGCGGCAACCAGCGCAAGTAAGGTTTGTGACATTATCTTCATCTAGCGATTTCCTTGAGTATCTCCACGATGGCTGGTGCCAGAAAAATAGTTTTATTTGACGAAAGCCGACTCTCGATTTCGGGACGCAAATTATGCTCCATGCGAGTCGGAATTCGCCACTATTTCGGGTTCCGGCACCAGTTGATTTGCCAGGCTCAAGCATAGCAACAATTATCGTTTTGACAAAATCAATGTCTTGAGTCGTGCGCTTTGTGTTGCTGGGGCAAGTGTATCGCATCGGTCAGAATATCCGCGAATCGGGCCGCTTTGCTTAAAATTAGCTTCAATTTCGTTTTCCGACCAGACCTCAAGCGATGGGGTTGCGGACGGTCTCGCTCTGCGGGTTTGGGATAGTGCCGCTGGCTGAGCGGGGAAATTGCTATATTTCGTTTATTTTGCCCAACTTCTGGCCTTTAACATTACCGAGAAGTAACTGGAGT
>JAYZJE010000251.1:0-5234 GCA_036164895.1 Pseudomonadota bacterium | reverse complement strand
GGCGCGGCTTGTCCAAGCCTGGACCCCAACCGCAGCTTGCTCATTAACTGCAAATGCCCGCTGTTTTGCGGGTCTGCCCCCCCCATTTTGCAAGGATTGCTTAACGACTGGATGCGCGCGCGAGCAGCGGAGGATGCTCAGAGATTCTTTAGCGCGCTCCGCAAATCTTCGCGCAGATCGTCGCGATCTAGCGCAAAATCCACGTTGGCCCGGATGTAACCAAGGGTATTCCCACAATCGTAACGGGTCCCGGAAAATCGCACAGCAAAAACATCCTCGTATTGCAGCAGCGTCGCAAGCGCGTCAGTCAATTGAATCTCTCCACCTGAACCACGGGGCGTGGTTTCGAGCAGATCGAATATACGTGGAGTTAAAAGATACCTCCCAACGACGCCAAGATTGGACGGTGCGTCGGCCGGCTCCGGCTTCTCGACAATTTCACGCAGTCGGGCGTTGTCATCCAGAGCTACGATCCCGTAGCTTGATGTTTTTTCGAGTGCCACCTCTTCGACTGCTATGACGCTGGACTGGTGCTGTTCGTAACGGTTGAGCAATTGTTGGAGACACCCCACCCGGGAGCGAATCAGATCATCGGGTAAATGCACAAAGAATGGCTCCCCATCGACGGCGTCGCGGGCACATAACACCGCGTGCCCCAGGCCCAGCAGCTCTCGCTGCTCGATGTAGTTGAAAGAAACACCGGCAGGGACGGTACCCTGAACCAGCGCCAGCAGATCCTGTTGATCTTTTCCACACAACGCCTGCTCCAAATCCCGGTCAGACTGGAAATGGCGCTCAATGGCCGACTTGCTGCTATGGGTGACGAATATCAGCCGCGTGGCACCGGCCGCCACGGCTTCTTCGACTGCGTACTGAATCAGTGGTTTATCGACAACCGGAAGCAACTCCTTCGGGACCGATTTGGTGACCGGCAGAAAGCGTGTACCGCGACCGGCGACCGGAAATACCGCTGTCCGGACAGTTCCAGTCATCTAATGCCCCTCGCTTCATTGTTCGTAACCGGTCGGAATAATAACCGTTTCAGAAGAGCGCACGCATTTAAGTGCGCCCCAGCAAAAAGAAATCCCAGAGCGATCACCAGCTAAGGCTAAAACATTTCCGAGCTATTGCAGAGGTCTAAAAACTTGCCAGGTTCCGCAACAAAGACCGCTCAGCCGAACATTGATAACAAACTGAGGTATTCAATCGGCGCTACGGTTTCCCACGAGCGACAGCTAGGACATTGCCAGAGTTGCTCGCGGCTGGAAAAGCCGCATTGCTTGCAGCGATAACGTTTTGCCCGTGCGGCAATATTGTGCAGCCCGTTCCGAACCCTTGCCAAGGCGGCACGCTTACTTTCCTCATCACCCTGCTCCAGATGCTCCACGTCAACCAGGCCTTTCAGCGTGGAGTCTGCCAGGATGTAGTCGTGCAGACATTGCAACGCGACCGGGTTATCGATATCCGGGTCCCACACCACGGCCATCGCAATCGCCTGAAGCGTTTCAGGCTGGTTTTTTATCAGACTTTCCAGAAACCGTGACATTTGCTTGTCCGCCTTGTTGGCGCGGCAACTGGCCGCCAATTTTGGCACGACTTCGCTGATCAGGCTGTGCTCCTTTTCAACAACCTGCTGATAAAGACGGATCGCCTTTTTGTAATCATGGGAATCGCTCGCCAGGTCGGCCTGCTCAAGGGTACCGCGGACCGTTTTCCGGCGCCCGAATTCCGCCTTTTTCAGCATACTGCGGGCCTTGCTGTAGTCCTTCTCGGCCCGGGCCCTTTCGGCTAACTCGCAATAGTAATGTGCTACCTGGTCTACCCCAGCCGAATCTGAATCTACCCTCTCCAGTTCCTTGTAGACTTCGATAGCTTGCTGCCAGTCATGGGTAAGCTCGTAGATGCGAATGAGTCTGTTGAGCGCATCGGCGCGGTGTGCCGGCGATTCCCGCATCTGCATGAACAGTTTCTCGGCCCGATCGAACAAGCCAGCGCTGAGATAGTCTTCCCCAAGAGCAAAAAATGCTTGATCCCTATGCAGCCGACTTAGATTGGGGCGGGCTATCAGGTTTTGGTGCACGCGAATGGCCCGCTCAACCTCCCCTCGCCGACGAAACAGACCGCCGAGCGCAAAATGCGTCTCCAAAGTCTCATCGTCGACCTTGACCATTCGCATAAACACTTCCAACGCCTGGTCAGGCTTCTCATTCAATAGAAAATTCAGGCCTTTCAAATAATCCGCATTGAGTTGCCCCGGCGCCTGCGTTTCTTTTTCCTCGTCGCTGAAACGCGCAAATACATAGCCCAGCGCAGCCGCAATAAATAATAGCCCAGCCAGCAGGAAAGTTGACTCAGTCGGCATCTTGCAATGGCATATTTCTTAGCGTTTTTACTTCGGCCTCGGCTAAACGAAGTGATTTGCGCAGCTTTCTGCGTTCGTTTACGAATCTGAGTAGGAGTAAAACAGCGCAGAACAGGCCAAACACCCAACCGAACCCAAACACCAGTATGACTGCCAGTGACTTCTGAATTTCTACCTGCACGAACGCCAAATCCAGATCAATCAAGCCTGGATTGCTAGCTGAAAATACAATTGTGATCACCAGAATGATGACCACCAACGCACCAACCAAGATATTACGCAACATCAAAACCGTCTCGCAACGAAAAAATCGTCCGTATCAGTATGTAGAAAGACACCGACGATTGTAATGCATAGCCTGCCTGGTCACGCAGCGCTTAGGCACGTCAAACAGGGGGGGGTTGCTTTGGGAGTTCGGGAGGAGATCCGCCCTTACGGTGCTGCAGATCGCGGGGAAGCGCCCCCCTTGATCGCTGAAGCGCGCTTCAATTTTTGATCGGCAGGTGCTTATTGCTGTCGACGCGTTTGCGCAATTCCTTACCGGGCTTGAAATGCGGTACGTGCTTGCCGGACAACGCGACGGGGTCACCGCTCTTCGGGTTCCTTCCCATTCGCGGCGGGCGGTAGTGCAATGAGAAACTACCGAACCCGCGAATTTCGATACGCTTACCCGCGGCAAGCGAGTTAGCCATCAGGTCCAAAAGATGTTTCACCGCCAGCCCGACATCCTTTGTTGGCAGATGTCTTTGTTTTTTTGCGATGATCTCGATCAATTCGGATTTTGTCATAGCCAAGGTGCTATTCTCCTTACTGATGAACCCCAAGCCTTGTCATACTAATTATCATATGGGTACTGAAATAACGAACGGCACTCTCACGGCTCGATATTGTTGGTAATCTTCTCCTTGAGAAGGTCGCCCAAAGTTGTACTGCCTCCAACGACCTCGGATTCTGTCTTATAGCTTTCAACGGCCACGGCCTCTTCGTGTGCTTCTTTGGCCTTAATCGACAACGTAATGGTTCGGTTTTTGCGATCAGTTCCGGTAATCCTTGCCTCTACCTTATCTCCGACGTTTAAAACCGTCCGCGCATCCTCCACACGGTCGCGTGACAGTTCGGAGGCGCGTAACTGCCCTTGTATGCCCTCTGCCAAAGCAATCTGAGCGCCACGAGCGTCCACCTCGGTTACCGTTCCCTTCACCATGTCCCCCTTCGGGTGCTCTGACAGGAACGCTGAAAATGGATCATGATCGAGTTGCTTAATGCCCAACGAAATGCGCTCGCGCTCAGGGTCTATAGAAAGAACGGTGGTTTCGACTTCCTCGCCTTTCTTGTAATTGTGCACGGCTTCCTCACCGGGTGCATCCCACGAAATGTCGGAGATGTGCACCAGCCCATCAATGTTACCCGGCAATCCGATGAAAATACCAAAGTCGGTGATAGATTTTATATTACCGCTGACGCGATCTCCTTGGTTGAAGCTGGCAGCAAAGTCAGCCCAGGGATTCGCAATGCACTGCTTGATCCCGAGCGAAATTCGCCTGCGCTCCCCGTCAACATCGAGGACCATCACCTGAACTTCATCTCCAACCTGTACAACCTTCGATGGGTTGACGTTCTTATTGGTCCAGTCCATTTCAGAGACATGCACCAGCCCTTCAACGCCTTCCTCAATCTCAACGAAACAACCGTAATCCGCAATATTGGTAACCTTGCCGGACAATCGGGAATCAACTGGAAATCGACGAGCAATGGCTTCCCACGGATCCGAGCCCAGCTGTTTAATACCTAGCGACACACGAGTCTTCTCGCGGTCAAAGCGGAGAATTTTCACGTCAATCTCATCGCCAACATCAACGACTTCCGACGGATGCTTAACCCGCTTCCAAGCCATATCGGTGATGTGGAGTAAGCCGTCGATTCCGCCCAGATCAACGAAGGCACCGTAGTCGGTAAGATTTTTCACAACACCCTTAACCGTGCTACCTTCCTGCAGCGATGACAGCAACGCCTCGCGCTCGGCACTGTATTCTTCTTCAACCACCGCTCGCCGGGATACGACCACGTTGTTGCGTTGGCGATCAAGTTTGATCACCTTGAATTCCAGTTCTGTATTCTCCAGGTACGAAGGATCGCGCACCGGTCGGACATCAACCAATGAGCCGGGCAAAAACGCTCTCACAAAATCGACTTGAACAGTAAAACCGCCTTTTACGCGGGAGTTGATCTCGCCAGTAATAACTTTGCCGTTCTCGAACGCATCCTCAAGGTCGCTCCAGGTACGCTCGCGTTTTGCCCGCTCACGCGACAGACGCGTTTCACCGAAGCCGTCTTCTAATGCATCAAGCGCAACCTCTACCTCATCGCCAACCTCAACTTCAATCTTGCCCTGGTCATCAAGAAACTGACTGGCAGGGATTGTTGCCTCGGATTTGAGGCCAGCAGCGACAATGACAACCTCCGGAGAAATGTCGATGACATGGCCGGTAAGGATCGAACCCGGCTTGATCTTTTGGCTTGCAATACTTTGCTCAAACAGTTCAGCAAAACTTTCCAAAACTACACCCAGTCACTTTACAGTGAAACAAAATTTTTCATCATCACAACCTCGCTACGAAAACCGCGTATTTACCACCGGTCCAGCATTCTGCTAGTCGAACCATTTGATGCGGCTCGTTTAGTCCAATTGCTGTGGGTATGTTTCCGCCACCCATCGCAACACCCTCTGCACGACATCTGGGATACTCAAGCGAGTCGTATCTAAGACCCGCGCATCTGTGGACGCTTGCAAAGGAGCAGTCGAACGCTCTGAATCGCGCCGATCCCGTTCTTCCATATCCGTGGAAAGGGCCGGAAGGCTAACATCAATCCC